>CAZRHL010000007.1:0-31502 GCA_964600005.1 uncultured Demequinaceae bacterium | reverse complement strand
TCGGCTACGCGTTCGCAATCTTCCACCTCGTCACGCACGGCTTCTTCAAGGCGGGCATGTTCCTTGGTGCCGGCTCGGTCATGCACGGCATGAACGATCAGGTCGACATGCGTCGCTTCGGTGCGTTGCGGACCGCGATGACAGTGACGTGGGTGACGTTCGGTCTTGGCTGGCTCGCCATCCTCGGCATCCCGCCGTTCTCGGGATTCTGGTCGAAGGACAAGATCATCGAGGCCGCCTTCGTCGGCGAGGGTTGGCAGCCGTGGGTCTTCGGCCTCACCGCGCTCATCGGTGCAGGCATCACCGCGTTCTACATGTCGCGCCTGTTCTTCATGACGTTCCATGGCAAGGCCCGCTGGACCGATGAGCAGCACCCGCACGAATCGCCGCTGCTCATGACCGTGCCGATGATCGTGCTCGCGGTCGGCTCCGCCTTCCTCGGTCTGTTCCTCGGCCTTGGCAATCGTTTCCAGCACTGGCTGCAGCCGGTCGTCGGCGAGCACGCTCACCACGAGCCGGTGCTGTCGGTGCCTGTCATCACGACGCTGACCCTCGTGCTCGTTGTCCTCGGTGCGGGTGCCGCATACCTCATGTACTGGCGACGCGAGGTGCCGACGGAGGCCCCGCCGCCGTCACTCGGCACACTCCTCGCACGCAACGACTTCTTCCAAGATGCCGTCAACCGTGGTGTGTTCCAGACCCCTGGTACGCACCTCACCCGCACGTTGGTGTACGCCGACGCCGCGATCATCGACGGTGCCGTCAACAAGCAAGCGACCGGTGTCGCCGCCTTTGGCGAAGCAAGCCGCCGATTCCAGTCGGGCAAGGTGCGCTCCTACGCGCTCCTCATGCTCCTCGGCTTCGTTGTGCTTGCGGCGATTCTCGTGGTGGGGAGCTAAGGCCATGCCAATCTTGACCATCCTCATCGTCTGGCCCATCGTGGCCGGTCTGGTGCTCGTCTTCGTGCCCCAGATTCGCGCCTACTCGCGCGAGGTGGCCCTCGGTGCGACCCTCGCCGAGCTCGTCATGGCAGTCGGCTTGCTTGCGACCTTCGACCGTTCGGACGCTGGCGCGATCCAGTTCACCGAGAAGTACTCGTGGATTCCGCAGATCGGTGCGTCCTGGGCCGTGGGCGTCAACGGCGTCGGCCTCACGCTCATCGTGCTGGCGACCCTCCTCACTCCGCTCGCGGTGCTCGCCGCATGGCGCGAGGACGACGCCCTGGACCGTCGCGCTCAGTACCTCGGCTTGATCCTTCTCACTGAGGCATTCATGGTCGGCATCTTCGCCGCCCGCGACCTTGTGCTGTTCTACTTCCTCTTTGAAGCGATGCTCATCCCGCTGTACTTCCTCATCGGGGCATTCGGTGGAGCACAGCGTCGCTACGCAGCAGTGAAGTTCCTCATCTACTCGCTTGTGGGCGGGCTCATCATGCTCATCGGCGTCATCGCGATGTACTTCGCGGGCCCCGGCGGCACCGAGGCATACCTGCTCGACAACCTCATCGGCGGCAGCTACCCCGAGCCGTGGGTGGAGAACCTGCTCTTCATCTCCTTCTTCATCGCCTTTGCGATCAAGGCGCCGCTGGTGCCGGTTCACACCTGGCTGCCCACCGTCGCCGAATCGGCCCGTGCAGGCACCACCGCGCTGCTCGTTGCGGTGCTCGACAAGATCGGCACCTTCGGCATGCTCACCCTGTGCTTGCCGCTGTTCCCGAACGCCTCGCGCTGGGCCGCACCCGCGATCATCGTCATCGCGGTCATCTCGGTGATCTACGGCGCGCTCGTCGCGATCGGTCAGGATGATCTGTACCGCCTCGTCGCCTTCACCTCCGTCAGCCACTTCGGCATCATGGTGCTCGGCATCTTCGCCTTCAAGCAGACGGCGATCGAAGGCGCAGCGTTCTACATGCTGGGCCACGGTCTGTCGACGGCGGCGCTGTTCTGGCTCGTCGGCTTCCTCGAGGCGCGCCACGGCACCGCGTCAGTGTCGGCCTTCGGCGGCCTCCAGAAGGTGGTGCCGGTGCTGTCTGGCACATTCCTCATCGTCGGATTGTCCGCCCTGGCGCTTCCGGGCTTTGCACCCTTCGCCGCCGAGATCATGGTGCTCATCGGTGCCTTCGAGGCAGCACGCTGGGCGGTCATCGTGGCCGCGCTGAGCGTCATCCTCGCGGCGCTGTACATCTTGCTCACGTACAAGCGGATCTTCACGGGCGCGACCCCGGTCGCGATGGAGTCCACGAAGGAGCTCACCGTGCGCGAACGGCTCGTCATCTGGCCGCTCATCGCGGTGATGCTCGTGCTGGGCGTGGTGCCGTCTCTCGCCGTCGACTACGTGCGGGATGCGAGCACGGACGCTGTGACGATCGTTTCTGAGGAGGCCGGACAGTGACGTACCAAGCGCCCGAGATCGCGTGGGCCTCGCTCACGCCGGTTCTCATCGTGCTCGTGGCCGCCGTCCTCGGCGTCCTCATCGAGGCCTTTGTGCGCAATGCTGACGACCGCCGCATGTTCCAGCTGCAGCTGTCAGTCGTTGCTCTCGCAGCGTCGTTCTTCTCCGTCATCTGGCTGTGGGTCGGCCTCGAGGGCGGCGGGCGCGTCGTGCTCGACGGCATGCTGCTGCTCGACCGCCAGTCGCTGCTGTGGCAGGGCCTCATCGTCATCTTCGGCGTCTGCGGCATCCTGCTTGCCGCGGCTCGTGGCAAGGAAGGCGAGGATTCATTCGCACCTCTTGCCTCGGTTGCCCCAGGTTCCGGTGAAGAGACGGTTGCTCGCAAGAAGGGCTTCGCGCTGACCGAGGCCTTCCCGCTCATGCTCTTTGCCGTGGGCGGCATGATGCTGTTCGCGACCGTGAACGACCTGTTGTTCCTCTTTGTCGCCCTCGAGCTCTTCTCGCTGCCGCTGTACATCCTCGTCGCGATTGCTCGCCGCCGCCGTCTGCTTAGCCAAGAGGCATCGCTCAAATACTTCCTGCTTGGTGCGTTCTCTTCGGCGATCCTCCTCTTTGGCGTCGCGCTGATCTTCGGTGCGACGGGCAGCGCGTCGCGCTCCGGCATCACCGGTCTGTACGAGCTCGGTCTCGCCGTCCCCGATCTCGCGGCCCACCACAGCGTCATTCTCTTCGGCCTGTTCATGGTGGTTGTCGGTCTCCTGTTCAAGATCGGTGCCGTTCCGTTCCACCTGTGGGTGCCGGACGCGTACCAGGGGGCGCCGACGCCGGTGACGGCTTTCATGGCCGCCGCCACGAAGGCCGCCGCTGTCGCTGCCCTCGTGCGCGTCGCCTACCTCGTTCTCTTCCGCTTCGAGTGGGAGATGAACTGGGTGATCTGGTCGGTCGCAATTGCGTCGATGGTCTTCGGCACGGTGCTCGCCATCGTCCAGACGGACATCAAGCGCATGCTTGCCTACTCCGCTGTCGCTCACTCGGGCTTCATCCTTGTCGCCTTCGCTGGCTTCGAGCCGAGCGCGATCTCCGCATTGCCGTTCTACCTGGCGACGTACGGCCTCGCGACCATCGGCGCCTTCGCCGTCGTGTCGCAGGTTCGTGAGCTGACCGCCGATGGCGCCGCTGGTGCTGAGGCCACGCGCCTTGGTCAGTGGGCTGGTCTTGGCAAGCGCAACCCGGTGCTTGCCGGATCGATGGCACTGTTCCTGCTGTCCTTCGCCGGCATCCCGCTCACCGCGGGCTTCATCGGGAAGTTCGTTGCATTCCGTGCCGCGATCGAAGCGGGTGCTTGGCCGCTCGTCCTCATTGCGGTGCTCGCCTCCGCAGCGTCGGCGTTCTTCTACATCCGCGTGATCGTCCTCATGTTCTTCACCGACGCTCCTGACGACGTCTCCGCGCGCGTTGCCGTGCAGCCCACCGGTCTCGGCAAGGGAGTCGTTGTCGCAACGGCGTTCCTCACCTTCGTCCTCGGTGTGCTGCCAGCCTGGGCGCTCGAGCTGACGGAGTCGGCGGGCGAGCTGTTCGGTCCCGTCGCCGCGAACCTGTTGGGCGGCTAGCGTGGCTGCGGTGCTCCCCTTTGGCAATGAGGTGCTGGAAGAGGCCATCGCGCCACGCCTGTCTCTCATCGAGGAGCGCCTTCGTGACGCCGTTGCGCAGTCGGACCGGCTCGCCGACGAGACGAGCCGCCACCTTGTCGACGCCGGCGGGAAGCGCTTGCGCCCCATGCTGGCGCTGCTCGCGGCGCAGCTTGGCGATGCATCGCGTCCAGAGGTGATCGATGCGGCCGTCGTCGTGGAGCTCACTCACCTCGCGACGCTCTATCACGATGACGTGATGGACTCAGCACCCACCCGACGCGGCGCTCCCTCGGCTCATGAGGTGTGGGGGAACTCGGTCGCGATCCTCACGGGCGACCTCCTCTTCGCCCGCGCATCGAACGTGGTGGCCGGGCTTGGGCCCACAGCCGTGCGCATCCAAGCGGAGACCTTCGAGCGCCTGTGCCTTGGCCAGCTTCACGAGACGGTGGGCCCCCGCCCGGGTGAGGACCCGGTGCGCCACTACCTCCAAGTCCTCGCCGACAAGACAGGCTCACTCATCGCAACGTCGGCCCGCTTTGGTGCGATGTTCGCTGGTTGCGACCGCACCGTCGTCGACCAGGTGACGGCCTACGGCGAGTACGCAGGTGTCGCGTTCCAGCTTGCCGATGATGTGCTCGACATCCGCTCGGATGGCGATGTCAGCGGCAAGACTCCGGGCACGGATCTGCGTGAGGGCGTTGCGACGATGCCGGTGCTCCTGCTGCGTCGCCTTGTCGAAAGCGGTGACGTGGAGCCGAGCGACATCGAGCTGCTCGCGGACATCGAGGGTGACCTTTCAGACGATGCCGCACTCGATTCAGTGGTCGCACGGCTGCGCGATCACGATGTGCTTGCGCAGACCTCGGATCTTGCCCGGCAGTGGAGCGCGCGTGCCGTCGGCGCGATCACTGGTCTGCCTGCCGGTGATGTGCGGGATGCGCTCGTTGCGTTTGCTGACGCGCTCGTCGCTCGCGCGGCGTAGAGCACCAGCGCGGTGCTCGGTGCCGGCGCAGGTCACAGCGCTATTACGTTTTCCCACAGGTGAGAGCGGGACCGTTACGCTCGCAGGGTGACTAACGACGCCGTTGACACCATGTCCCGTTGGCAACAGGTCGATGAGTACCTGGAACGCCACCTCATCGCGGAGGACCGCGATGCCGCACACGTGCTCGCCGCTCAGCGCGAGGCAGGTCTGCCCGACATCGCTCTCAGCCCTGTCGAGGCGCGCCTGCTCCAGGTGCTTGCTCGCTCGATCGGTGCGCGCACCATCGTCGAGTTCGGGACGCTGGGCGGGTACTCAACCTTGCACCTTGCCCGGGCGCTGCCGGCGGATGGTCAGCTCATCACCATCGAACGCGATGAGCGTCATGCTCAGGTCGCGCGTGCGAGCCTCGACAAGGCGGGGGTTGGCCACAAAGTGACGATCCGCGTCGGAACAGGCATTTCGCTCATTCCAACGCTCGCGGACGATGCGCCCGTCGACATGGTCTTCATCGACGCTGACAAGCGCAGCAACGTCGCGTACTACGAGGCGGCCGTCGCGATCTCACGCCCTGGCGCGCTCATTGTTGTCGACAATGTGGTGCGCTCCGGGGCCATCGCGGACCCCGGCGACACGGAAGAGGACACGGCAGGAGCACGTGCCGTCATCGAACGCGCGGCTCAGGACCCACGAGTTGACGCAACGGTCATTCAAACAGTGGGCCGCAAGGGCCACGACGGCATGCTCATCGCCACGGTTCTGTAGCGCCTCGAAGTTCCGAACCGCTGACAGCGGTTCCTAAGGTTGCGAACCTTTCGCAGGGCCGAATCTCGGCGTGTCGCGGCACTCAAGGCGCGACACGCCTCAACGCACGTGTGCCAACGGTTCGGAGCATGAGGGTGGGGGCGTTGGCGGTTCGGAGCTTTGGCCGGGGGTGGGGCTAGATGGGTTCCGTGACCGGCTCGTCGTCCTGTTCTTCCGCACGACGCTCGCCCGCCTTCTTCGCCACGCTTGAGCGGGTGCGCCACGCGTCCGCTGTGATGAGCACGAGAGCGATCCACACGAGCCCGAATCCGAACCAGCGGTTGGTCGGCATCGCTTCGCCAAAGTAGGTGACGGCGAGAACGAACGTCATCGTGGGAGCGATGTATTGGAGAAGTCCCGTCACGTTGAGGGGGAGACGGCGCGCACCCGCGGCAAAGATGAGGAGGGCGCCAGCGGTCCAGGTGCCGGTGCCGATGAGCATGATGTCGTGCCAAGAGCCAAGGCCCTCGGCGTCACGAGCCATGAACGTGGTGGCGCCTTGGCGCTCGACGAGCCAGAGCGTGAGCACCGCGAAGGGAGCGATGAGTGCCGTCTCGACGGTGAGACCGCTGAGGGCGTCAACTTTGTCGCCGATCCCCTTCTTGATGAAGGAGTAGAAGGCGAAGGACAGCGCGAGCACGATCGACACCCACGGGAGCCCGCCTGCCTCAATGGCGAGCAGGGTCACTGCAACGCCCGCCACCGAGATCGCGACCACTTGAAGACGGCGCAGGCGCTCGCCGAGGAAGATGACCGAGAGCGCGACCGTGACGAGTGGGTTGATGTAGTAGCCGAGCGACGTCTCGCTCACGCGATCGGTCACCACGGCGTAGACCATGACGCCCCAGTTCGCCGAGATGAAGAACGAGGCGAGGGCGAGGCGGCCGAGGACGCGCTTGTCGGACGCGACGGCCCAGATCCGGCGCCATGCCTTGATGACCACGGCAATGAGCAGGCAGACGATGAGCGAGGACAGCGCTCGCCACGCCACAATCTCAAACGCGTTGGCCGGATCAAGCGCCTTCATGAGGATGGGGAACAGACCCCAGATGAAGTACGCGGTGATCCCGAGGGACAGCCCCCGCCGATCGATTTCCTGACTCATGGTCAGCAGTGTCGCATTTCCGCACAGTGCCGCCGGTCTCTCAACTGGCCGCCTTTATCGGGGGCCACTGCCACCGGCGGCTCCCCTCGTCTACTGGTGCGAAGCAATCCAGGCGAGCATGTAGGAACGAGAGTTGCCATCATCGATCGCGCTCGGCGACAGCTCGCGGGCTGCCTCCCACGCGGCACCCGCCTGGCCGGGCACCGTCGACTGCGCCATGAGGAGGTAGTCGCCGAACTGCGCGGGCGTGCCGCCGGCCCATGCAGCCTCGATCAACGCCTCGATGCGCGCCGCGTCGACCGATGCGAAGAGGCCGCTCACCGCCGGTGGCATCGGAATGAGCTGGATGCCCACGATCGCGCTCGGCTCGGCTGAGAACCACGTGGCAAAGTCGCGCTTGCTTGACCACTGGATCCCCACCGTCGGGTGGGTGTACTCCGCAAACCCCGAGAGGTCGGGAGCGAGGTAGATGCGCTGAGCCGCGTCAGCCTCAGCGGAGAGCATCCACTGCGCCGCTCCGCCCTCGTACTCCTCGCCCCGCAGGTCACGCCACAACGCGACCGCGTTCCAGGCGGCCACGGCCTCGGAGCTCGACTCCTGATTGTTGCCATCGGCGAAAGGGGCCGTGCCCGAGGCCCACGAATGTCCGGCGACGGGGTCGAAGTGCCGCCACTCGGGGAAGAGCGAGGTAGGCGCGGGCGATGCGATGTCGTCAGCAACGAGGTCGAACACGGGGCCGATCTCATCGAGCAGGCCGGGATCACGTGCCCCTGCGACGGCGGCGGCGTACAGCAGGTATCCGAAGTGGAAGTAGTGGTCGTTGAAGTTCTCGGCGCCGAAGCTCGGCGTGAGGCCAACGACGCCACGGGCCGTGGGGTCATACAGGAAGCACGCACTTGGACGCTCATTGCAACCCGTCACATCGGCCCAGCGCCGCAGCTCATTGCTCAGGCGCACGGCCAGTTCATCCGCGATGTCGCCCCGCTCGAGCGCATCGGCGATCGTGAGCAGATTCGCGATGCGGAACAGCGCCTTGCCGCCAAAGTATGTGTCCTCGGGCAGCGTCCACGGCGTTGCCGCGACGTCCTCCTCGAGCGCCTCCTCGATGGCGGCCCGTTGCTCGGAGCTGAGCGCGGACAGATCGAGAGCGGCCGACGCTTCCACAAGCGGGACATCCCACGTCGCCTCGGCAGCAGCGCAGGCAACGAAAGGGCCGTCGATCGTGGCGAAGCGTCCGAGATCGCACGAGAGGGTGGTCCCGAGGGCGCGCGCCTCGGGCATGACGACCACCGTGGGGGAGTCGCCGTAAGAGACCGTGGTGCGGGCAGCGTCGTCCGTCACCTCCCAGGCCACAGCGGGCGTGGGGGCCGACGCTCCCAGGGCAGTCCCGAACGTCTCGGCGTCGATCCCCTCGGGCACGGCGAAGAACGTGGCGGACGCTCCGGCCGGCAGTCGCAGCGTCGTGCCGTCAACGCGTCCGTCCTCGACGGCGATGCCGTAGCGGCGGCCGCCGACGTCCGTCACAGCGATGCCCGCATCGGTCGATTCGAACGGGAGAGTGAGGGTGGCCGTCAAGTGCTCAGAGGCGGTGACGGCAACAGCCGGCCACCCTTGGGCCACGGCGATGACGGCGGGGCCGATCGTGAGCTCCGCGCCGACGGAGTCCGCCGCGCTCACCAGTCCAAATCCACTCGCACCCTCGAACTTCACCCCCAGCTCGTCGTTCGCGGCTGCGACAATCGCGTCTGCGGACGCGACGGGTGTGGTGAGGCCCATGGTGAAACCGCCGTCCTGCGGGCGCAGCGACAACGGCCGGGGGTAGACGGGAAGCCCAGGTTCGCCAAAGGCAAGGGACGAATACCAGCGGTTTGTGGGCGGGGTCACGCCCGCGGCCAGGCGATCAGCGCCCAGGGTGCTCACCGTGCGTTCGATGAGCACCTGAGGATGAGAGGCCGCCTGCGCCGTCTGTGATGGGCTTTCCCCGTGGGTCGAGTCCGCCCCACCGGTTGGCGAAGCGTCGCGCCCGCTGCAGCCGATCACGCTCAGTGCCGCCATGGCGGCGGCGATCTGCGTGACTCGGATTCGCCTCATACGATTCCAAGCCTCCGCAGCAGGTCATCGGCGGCGTCCTGCATGCCAGCGAACACACCGTCCTGGCGCAAGTGGAGCCGTGCCTCAAGGGGAGTGCCGTCCTGAACGAGACCGTTGTCGGCCCCGGCGATCAGCTCATCTGTCGAGATCTTGACGGTCACGTGAGCATCGCCGTCAATCGTCTGGACGGACAGGCTCGAGACGGTGCCCTGGGCGACACGGCCATTGGGCAGGATGAGGTCAACGGTCGCGTTGTCTTCGATGCGGCTGAAGTCTCGAGGAGCGAGCACAAAGACGGCGGTGGCGCTCAACGACTGATCGCGCTCGATGGTGGCGACGGGGACGCCGGCCGCCACGTATGCGCCCTCGTTGACGTCAAGCGTCTTCACCGTTCCGGAGATGCTTGCGCGAACGGTGAGCTCGCCGTCTTCGGTCACATCGTTGTTGCTCACGGTGAGCGCTCCGGTCGAGACATCGCGAGCCACCTGGAGGCTGGCGATGACAAACAGCGGATCGCCTGCGGCGACGGCATCGCCTGGCTCAACGAAGCGACGGATGACCACGCCCGCGTAGTCAGCCCCCACGTCGTACGTCTGCGCCTCGACATGGGCGCTCACGCTCACCGCCTGGCCTTGGCGCAGGGTGAAGACATACGTGGCCGAGCCCACGATGAGCAGGACGACAACAACTCCGAACAGGAGCTTGAATCGATTACGCCAGGTCACAGCAGTGCCTTCCTTGAGGTTGAGCGGCGGGGCAGTGCGGCCACGGGCTCACGAACAGGGGTGGGGGCGGGCGCCACCGGCGGGAAGAACGTGCGCGGATCCTGCACGGGGCGTGCGACAACGGTGCGCGGGGGCACTGGCGCGGCCGGGGCCGGGGCGGGCGCCGTCGCGACTCCGCGACGCAAGAGCCGAGCATCGCGAGCCACGGAGATGATGAAGGCGCCGAGGATCAGCGTGTTCGTCACGTTCCAGGCCATCGCGAGCGTGGCGACGCCATTGGTGATGTCGCGGTACACGGCCACCACAGAGGTGAGCGACAAGAACAGGAAGAACAGCATCTGCGGCACCACGAAGTTGTATGGCGAGTTGCCGCGCGCTGTGCCTGTGGCCTGCCAACCGACATCGCGGCCGGTGAAGACGTTGAAGAGTGCCTTCACGTAGATCGGGAAGGACACCATCGCGAGGGTGAGCGTCTCCCATCGGAAGGAGCCCAGCGTGTAGAAGGCCAAGAGAATCTGCATGACGTAGAAGCCCGCATAGAAGAGGAACCATGTCAGCACGCTCACCGAGACCGTCATCGGCCGCATGTCGAAGTAGATCTCGAGGGATGGCACAAGCAGCAGGAGGAGCGGGCAGATCCCTGTCAGGTAGAACGTCGCGGTGACGAAGTACTGGATGCGCTGGTCCATCGTGAGGTTGCGGCGCCGACTCAGCGGGTTGTGGGTGAGCATGATCTCGAAGCCGCCCGTCGCCCAACGCAGCTGCTGCTTCGAGTACGCCTCGATCGTCTCGGGGGCCTCGCCCACGGCAAGCACGTCGGGGATGAACACCGAGCGCCAGCCGCGTTCGTGAAGACGGAGCGAGGTCCACACGTCCTCCGACTTCGAGTCGGTGTACATTCCGTCGACATCATCGATTGCGGCACGGCGGAACACGACGTTGGTGCCCACGCAGAACGCCGCGTTGAAGCGATTCCGGCCAGGCTGGATGAAGCGGTAGAACACGGTCTGCATGTAGCCAGCTCCGCGAGCGACCACCGTGTGAAGGTTGCCGTAGGACTGCGGGGTCTGAACGAAGGCGACCTTTGAGTCGACAAAGAACGGCACTGTCTCGACAAGGAAGTCGCGGTGCGGGACGAAATCTGCATCGAAGATCGCGAACAGGTCGCCCTTGGCAAGGGTGAGCGCGTGGTTGACATTGCCCGCCTTCGCTCCGCCCGAGCTGAGACGCCGCACATAACGTGCGCCGAGCGTTGCGGCGAGGTCGCGCACCTCGTCGCTCTTGCCGTCGTCAAGCACCCACGTGTTGTGGCGTCCGCGCATCGCGAGTGCGGCCTTCACCGTCTTCTTGATGACGCCAAGGTCCTCGCCGTAAGTGGTGATGAAGACGTCGACGATGTGTTCGCGACCGTTGATGATGAACGGCGCTCGCTTGGCATGCCCGCGGAAGTCCTTGGGGAACAGGTTGTTCTGCGCGAGGTAGTACGTGAAGTCACGCGGGTTGTTCGAGCCGGCGAGGATCGTCCACATCGCCAGCAGGGCGTGGAACACGAGGATGGACTCGGCGGTGAGCACCATGACGTACGGGATCACGTCGCCGCGGTGCTGTGGGTTGAGAAGGAACGCCGAGTACACGAGCACGCCGAGAGTCGACAGCAGCACGATGAGCGTGTGGACGGGTGATGGCGTGCCGCCGCGCGAGGTGATGCCGGCGCTGGGAGGCACGGCTGGCGAAGAGGGCGACGCAACAGTCGCAGGCGTCGTGTGGGCCACAGTTCCCCCAAAGTGGTCGATTCCGTTTGCGGATCGCGCAAAGCGCGTGTTCGACAACATTGGCGGTAGTGCCTCGTGGCACTTTGTCGGGCATCAGGGTCCAGTCCTAAGAGGGACAAAAGACCCAATACGCCCTATCGAACCACATGATGTGTGATCTACGCCACACAGGCGCGTCGTCCTAGCGGCTGGCAGCGGTGTCGTCGAAGCCGCGGCTGCGACGAAGATGCGCGTGAATCGGCGCGAAGACCGCACGATCAACTGTCACGGAGAAGACCATGATGATGAGGATCGTCGCGACCATCTCTGTGAGGTCGCCTGACTCTCGCGAACGCGAGATGACATCGCCGATTCCGGTGCCCGAGAGCGCGCCGGAGAAGATCTCGCCCGCAACAAGGCAACGGAAGGCGATTGACCAGCCGAGTTCCGCGGATGTGACGATTCCAGGCAGTGCCGCCGGGAGGACGACGCGGCGCACAAGCGAGGCACCGCTCTCGCCAAGGGTGCGTCCCGCGCGGATGAGCAGCGGCGGCACGGTGCGCACGGCGGTCCGGGTGCCGAGGATGATCGCCGGGACAGCGCCAAGCGACACGACAGCCGCGAGGGACCACACTTCGGTGCCGAGCACGATGGCGGCGACAGGGATCCACAGCGATGTCGGCATGCCTTGGAGCGCGGCGAGATAGGGCGAGAGGCCGCTGTCGAGCCTGCGGGTCATGCCGACCGCGAGTCCGCCGATCACGCCGAGCACCACGGCAACGGAGAAGCACGCCGCCATGAAGATCGTGATGCGCCACAGGATCGACCACAGCTGGCCGTCGAGGGCCATGCGCCACAGCTCCGCCGCCGTGGAGAAGGGTCCGGGCAAGGTGTCAGCGACGCAGGACAGTGCCCACCACAGCACAAGGAGCACGGCTCCCGTGATGACGACGGGCAAGGGACGCCGACGCTTTGGCTGGGTGGCGAGCGCCTCGACCGCGTTCTCCACTTCAGATGCTGACATAGCCGTCCCGTCCTTCCCGGGGTGCGCTGATGCCCATCTGGTCGGCAGCGTCGAGGAGTCCGCGTACATGCTGGGCGAGGTCGACGACCCGGCGGGACTCGACGACGCGGGGTCGAGCGATGTTGACCGGCACCTCCGCGATGATGCGCCCAGGTCCAGACGACATGACGACGACGCGGTCGCCGAGCACCACCGCCTCGCGGACGTTGTGGGTGATGAAGATGATGGTGGTCGCCGTCTCGCGCCACAGCTCCTGGAGTTCGACGTGAAGACGATCACGGCTCGGCGCATCGAGAGCGGAGAACGGCTCATCCATGAGGAGCACCTGGGGCTTCAGCGCAAAAGCTCGTGCCAAGGCCGCCCGCTGTCGCATGCCCCCGGACAGCTCATGCGGGTGGAGCCGGGCAGCGTCGGCCAGACCGACTCGGTCGATCCACTCGGCCGCGATCGACGCCCGCTTGTCTTCGTCGACTCCGGCAGCACGCAAGCCGAACTCGACGTTGTCGGTGACGCTGAGCCAGGGGAACAGGGCGTGGTCTTGGAAGACGAGCATGCGGTCAGGTCCCGGCCCTGCAACCGGCTGGTCGCCGACGGTGACAGTGCCTGAGGACGGCCGCGTGTGGCCGGCGACAAGGTCGAGCAGGGTCGACTTTCCGCAGCCGGAAGGACCCACCACGGACACGAACTCACCCGGAGCCACCGTGAGGGAGACCTCTGCGAGCGCAGAGCGATGACCGCCGCGCAGAGCAAATCGCTGCGAGACGGCGCCGAATGTGACGGATGCGCTCATCAGATGGTGAGGTAGCCGTCGGCCCCGGTGCCCGGCGCAGCCGCACGAGCGGTGCCCGCTGCGAGCGTCGCACCATCTTGAGGGTCGACGAGCACAAAGGCGCCCGTGCGTCGGTGTGAGCCGTAGTCGTCAACGGCGATCGGCTGAGCGAGCACAAGCCCCACCACACCGATGTCATTGAGCGCGAGCTCGTCCCCGGGCACGATGCTCGTCTCGAGAGTGCCGCCCGGCAACGTGATGTCGAGAACACCGGAGATGCTCGACACAATCGCCTGCACCAACGCGGAACCGTGCTGGAGAAGGACGCGGTCGCGCACGCGCAGCGGGCGCTCGGACAGCCATGCGACGTGAGCGTCGATGTGCTTGACGGCCCGTGCCGCATCCGCGGCTGAGCTGAGCAGGTCGCCGCGTGCCACGTCGACGTCATCGGTGAGGCGGACCGCAATCGAACGACCAGCAGGCGCAGCGTCGAGCGGGCCATCGGCCGTGTCGATCCCAGCGATGGTGGTGCGCTGGCCGGACGGTTGAACGACCACCTCATCGCCCACGCGGATCACGCCTTCAGCGACCTGCCCGGCGTAACCGCGGTACTCGACATATTCGGGGGAGATCGCGGCATCCTGCGGGCGCAGCACGTACTGGACCGGAAGGCGCCAGCCGATGGTGACATCGGGGCTCGCACCGGCGGTCGTTGCGCTGATCTCATCAAAGCCCGGCAGGGTCTCAAGCAGCTCGAGAACGGTGGGACCGGAGTACCACGGCGTGTGCGTTGAACGCTCGGCGATGTTGTCGCCAAGAAGCGCGCTCACCGGCACCGCGGTGATGTCGAGGCCAAGCTTCACCGCGAGATCGGCGACATCCGTTGCGATCGCATCGAATGGCTCTTGCGCGAACTCGAGGAGGTCGATCTTGTTGACCGCCACAATCACGTGGGGCACCCGCAGCAAGGCAGCGACAGCCAAGTGGCGACGCGTCTGCTCCACGACTCCATGACGGACATCGACCAAGACGACGAGGGCGTCGGCCGTGGATGCGCCCGTCACCGTGTTGCGCGTGTACTGCACGTGGCCCGGGCAGTCGGCGAGGATGAAGGTGCGGCGTGGGGTTGAGAAGTAGCGGTAGGCGACGTCGATCGTGATGCCCTGCTCGCGCTCGGCCCGCAGACCGTCCGTGAGCAGGGCGAGATCGACGCCTTCACCGCCGCGCTCGCGGGTGACGCGCTCGACCGCCTCATAGGCGTCCGCGAGGATCGACTTGGTGTCGTAGAGCAAGCGTCCGACGAGGGTCGACTTGCCGTCGTCCACAGAACCCGCCGTTGCGAAACGCAGCAGCGAGGTGACAGGAACGGCCTGTTCGGCGTCGGAAAGTGAAACGGCGGCCATTAGAAGTAGCCCTCCTTCTTGCGGTCTTCCATGGCGGCCTCGCTGAGCCGGTCATCGGCGCGAGTGGCGCCGCGTTCGGTGATGCGGGTAGCGGCGACCTCGGCGATGACATCGGCCACGGTGCTCGCGCCGGATTCGACGGCGCCCGTGCAGCTCGCGTCACCCACGGTGCGGTAGCGGACGGTGCGGGTGCTGATGACGTCGCTGTCGCGCAGCTTGACGGCAGGATGCGGCGTGAGGAGCATCCCGTCGCGCTCGAACACCTCCCGCTCGTGGGCGTAGTAGAGGCTCGGGAGCTCGATGTTCTCGCGCTCGATGTAGCGCCACACATCGAGCTCGGTCCAGTTGCTCAACGGGAACACCCGCACGTGCTGACCCGGCAGGTGACGGGTGTTGTACAGGCTCCACAGCTCGGGGCGCTGGTTGCGCGGGTCCCACTGGCCGAACTCGTCACGGAGGGAGACGACGCGCTCTTTCGCACGGGCTTTCTCCTCGTCGCGGCGAGCACCACCGAAGACGACGTCGTAGCCGTGGCCGGTGATCGCTTCGAGCAGGGGGATCGTCTGGAGCGGGTTGCGGGTGCCGTCCGGACGCTCCCGCAGGCGGCCGTCGTCAATGTAGTCCTGCACACTCGCCACCTGCAGGCGCAGGCCGAGCCGCTCCACGGTGGCGTCGCGGAAGGCGATGACCTCATCAAAGTTGTGGCCCGTGTCGACGTGGAGCAGCTCCACCGGAACCCGGCCAGGCCAGAAGGCCTTGGTTGCGAGGTGCAGCACGACCACTGAGTCCTTGCCGCCGGAGAACAGAATGACCGGCTTGCGGGCGGTCGCGACCGCCTCGCGCAGAATGTGGATGCCCTCAGACTCAAGAGCGTCAAGGGTCGATGCCCCGATATCGAACGGGGAAGCGGCGCTGCTGGGGTGCGCGGCAGTGGGGGACACGATTTGCCTCTCGGTTGCAGCCGTCATGCGTGAAGTCCGCATTCGGTTTTGTCGGTGCCGGCCCAGCGGCCAGCACGGGGATCTTCGCCGGGCGCCACGGCACGGGTGCAGGGGAGGCAGCCGATGCTCGGGTAGCCCTGGGCGACAAGCGGGTTGCGGGGCAGGTTGTGCTCCGCTTGGTAGCGCTCAACCTGGTCATCGGACCAGGTGACGATCGGGTTGATCTTGACGAGCCCGTGCTTCGCATCCCAGTCGACGACCGGTGCGTTCGCACGGGTGGGGCCGTCAGCACGGCGCAGGCCGGTCACCCACGCGGCGCGCCCGGCAAGCGCCCGACGCAGGGGCTCGACCTTGCGCAGCGCGCAGCATTGGTTCGGGTCGCGCGCCCACAGGTCCTTGCCGAGGGCGGCGTCCTGCTCGGCGACGGTGGCGGCAGGCAAGGCGTTGACGATGGTGATGGGCAAGGTGCGTGCCGCCTCGTCGCGCGTCGCGATCGTCTCGGGGAAGTGATATCCGGTCTCAAGGAACAGGACGTCCACCCCCTCAAGGCGCGTGCCAAAGAGGTGGGGAAGGATCGTGTCCTGCATCGACGCCGCGACGATGAGATCGCGGCCAAAGGTGGCGATCGCCCAATCGGCGATGTGTGCGGCCGACGCTGTCTCGAGTCGGTCGTTGACACCCGCCACCGTCTCGGCGTTCCACACTGGCGGGTTGAGCAGGGTGAGGTGACTCATCGGAGCAGTTCCTCCTCAGCCCTCACTGCCCAGGCGGCGAAAGACTCGCCTTGCGTGCGGTTGTCGAGGTAGTGACGGGTGACGCGGGCGACATACTCAGGCATGCCGTCGGCCTTCACCTTGTGGCCGCGGAGCTTGCGACCGAAGTCATTGTCATCCCCCATGCCGAGCCGTCCGCCGAGGTGGACCTGGTAGCCAGGGACCTGGTCGCCGGTCTCGTCATCGAGCACGAGTTGGCCCTTGAAGCCGATGTCTGCCACCTGCACGCGAGCGCACGAGTTCGGGCAACCGTTGACGTGAACGGTGATGGGGGCGTCGAGCGTGGGGAACTCTTCGTCGAGCTTGGCGACCACCTCACGAGCAGTCGCCTTCGTCTCGACGATGGCGAGCTTGCAGTACTCGATGCCGGTGCAGGCGATGACGTTGCGGTGGAACTCTCCCGGCTGCGACTCGAGTTCGAGTGCGCGCAGGCCGTTGACCACATCGCTCACCTTGTCCGTGGGGATGTCGAGGACAAGGATCTTCTGCAGTGGCGTGAGGCGGATGCGGCCCGAACCGGAGGCTTCGGCGATCTCGACGATGCGCAGCAGCTTGGTGCCAGAGATGCGCCCGGCGATGGGGGCGACGCCCACGTACCAGTTGCCGTCGCGCTGCTCGTAGACGCCCACGTGGTCGCCGCGCTCGCCGGGAGTCGACGTGAGGGGAGCGGGTCCCTTGGGGAGCTCGTAGTGCAAGTACTCCTCTTGGAGCACGCTGAGGAACTTCTCGGCGCCCCACTCCTTGACGAGGAACTTGAGGCGAGCGCGGTTGCGCAGGCGGCGGTAGCCGTAGTCACGGAAGATGCTCGTGACGCCGGCCCACACCTCGTGGGCGATGTCGGGCTTGACGAAGACGCCAAGGCGCACACCGAGCATCGGGTTCACCGACAGGCCGCCGCCCACCCACAGGTCGTAGCCGATGCCGAGCTCGGGGTGTTCGACCGCGCAGAACGCGACGTCTTGCACCTCGTGGAGGATGTCGGGAACCGGCATGCCGGTGAAGGCGGTCTTGAACTTGCGCGGCAGGTTCGAGAACTCGGGGCTGCCGATGTAGCGGGACTTGATTTCCTCCACCTGGGGCGTCGGGTCGATCAGCTCGGTCTTTGCGACTCCTGCAACGGGGGAGGCGAGGATGACGCGCGGCACGTCGCCGCAGGCCTCGGTCGAGTTGAGACCGACTGCCTCGATGCGACGGAAGATCTCGGGGACGTCCTCGATGCGGATCCAGTGCAGCTGGATGTTCTGACGGTCCGAGACGTCGGCGGTGTCGCGAGCGAAGTCGCGCGAGATCTCGCCGATGACGCGGGCCTGCTCGGTGGTGAGCTGGCCGCCGTCCGAACGCACGCGGAGCATGAAGTACTCGTCGTCGAGCTGGTGCGGCTCAAGGATCGCCGTCTTGCCGCCGTCAATCCCGGGGCGGCGCTGCGTGTACAGACCCCACCAGCGGAAGCGGCCACGCAGATCGGTGGGCGGGATCGACCAGAAGCCCCACTTCGAGTACATCGTCTCGATGCGCTCGCGGACGAGCAGCGGGTCACTGGTGGACTTGAACTCTTCGTTTGGGTTGAGCGGCGTGCGGTCGCCGGAGGCCCACTGACCGTCCTTGGCCACGGAGTTCTTGCGCGCGGCGGCTTCGCGGGTGCGGATGAGGCGCGCCTCTTCGCGATGACGCCGACGCTCTTCAGCCTCGGCATCGGTCGAAGCGGTCGTCGGCACGGCGGTGACGGCGTCAGGGCGCGCGGCAATGTCCGTGGTGTCGGTGGGGAGGCTCACCGATCCTCCTAGCGGAGTTCAGTGGGAGCCAGGCTGCGAGCACGCTGAGCGGCGCTCGGGAGGCCGAGCGCCCAGGGTTGCAAGGATTTGCGTCCGTGGGCGTCTCAGGCCGACAGACACATGGCACAGCACATGGAGCGCATGACGCGCTGCGAGTTGTGCGTGATTGCCATGGCGGGAGTCTGGCACGGGCCCTACGTCCCCCGCAACCCGTGCTGCAGCGTCGGCAGGAGGCGGACTAGGCTGATGGAGACTCGAGTCTCGGCAGTCCCGACGTGGCGACAAGGTGCCGGTCCCCCTTTGGGGGGACCGCGAAAATCGCGCGGCATCTGCCCGCATTTTCGTGTTTATACTTGCGCCCGTTGTCCGCCGCGGCCCAATGTCCGTGTGCCACACCATCCATCCGGGAGAACCTCCGTGAGTCCTGATCGCCCTCTCCGCGTCGCCGTCATCGGCGCCGGTCCCGCCGGTACGTATGCCTCCGACATCCTCTCGAAGTCGGGCATGCCGGTGTCGATCGACATCATCGAGCGCCTGCCCGCGCCCTTCGGTCTGGTCCGCTACGGCGTCGCTCCCGACCACCCGCGCATCAAGCAGATCATCGTGGCCCTCGCCAATGTGCTGGGGCGCGGCGACATCCGTCTTCTCGCCAACGTGAATGTGGGCACGGACCTCACGTTGCAGGACCTCCGCGAGCACTATGACGCCGTCATCTTCGCAACGGGTTCCTTCGAGGATGCTGACCTCGACATCCCTGGTATCGACCTGGATGGCTCATACGGCGCCGCCGATTTCGTCTCGTGGTACGACGGTCACCCGGATGTGCCGCGCACGTGGCCGCTGACGGCCAAGGAAGTCGCTGTCTTCGGCGTCGGAAATGTGGCGCTCGACGTGGCTCGCATCCTCGCGAAGCACGTCGAGGACCTGCTGCCCACCGACATCCCCGCGAACGTCCAAGAAGGCCTCGCCGCCTCCCCGGTGACGGATGTGCACGTCTTTGGTCGCCGTGGTCCCGCGCAGGTGAAGTTCTCACCGCTCGAGCTTCGCGAGCTGGGTCAGGTGCGCGATGTCGACGTCATCGTGTACCCCGAGGACTACGACTTCGACGAGGGCTCGCTCGCCGCGATCGAGGGTCACCACCAGACCAAGCAGGTGGTGAAGACCCTCACCGACTGGACTCTCCGTGAGCCCACTGGCGCGTCGCGCCGCATTCACCTCCACCTGCTCCAGGCTCCCCGCGAGATTCTTGGTGAAGACGGCAAGGTGGCGGGCGTGCGGATGGAGCGCATGAAGCTCGACGGCACCGGCAATGTCACCGGCACTGGTGAGCTCATCGACTACCCGGTCCAGGCTGTCTACCGCGCAGTCGGGTACTGGGGCACGGAGATCGAGGGCGTGCCCTTCGATCGCCAGCGCGGCACCATCCGCAATCAAGGCGGCCGCGTGGTCGATGAGTCCGGCCAGCACCTGCCTGGCTACTACACGACCGGGTGGATCAAGCGTGGTCCCGTGGGCCTCATCGGTTCGACCAAGTCGGACGCTCAGGAGACGATCGAGAACCTCGTGGCCGACGCCGAATCGCTGTACGCGAACTCTCAGGCAGGTGCCGAGCAGTTGAGCCCCGACAACGTGCTGCGCCTGCTCAAGGACCGCGGCGTCCCCGTTGTCGAGTGGCACGACTGGGAGGTGCTCGACGAGCACGAGCGTCAGCTTGGTGAAACCGAGGGACGCGAGCGCGTCAAGGTCGTGCCCCGCGAGGAGATGACCGACATCGCGAGGGGTCGCCTCGCCCGTCCGTGAATGACGCCCGCGCGGCAGCGAAACTGTTTGCTCACCTGCGGGAACGCTGACGCGCGGCCACCCGTTTTGTGGTTGCGAGGAGGATGACGTGGAGACGCGCCGGTTCTATAACGGGATCAAGACCTTCGGCCTGTTCATTGCGCTGTGGGTCGTCGTATTGGCGCTTGGTGTCGTCGTTGGCGACGGCCAATACCTGTTCGCCTTTGCCGCTTTGGGTGTCATCGGCACCGCGATCGGCTACTGGAACTCCGCCACTCTCGCGATCCGCGCGATGCATGCACGTCCCGTCACCGAGGTTGAGCAGCCCGCGATGTACCGCATCGTGCGCGAGCTGAGCCGTGAGGCGAACCAGCCGATGCCTGCTCTCTACGTCTCGCCCACAGCGGCACCGAATGCATTCGCGACGGGCCGCAACCCTGCGAATGCCGCCGTGTGCTGCACCGAGGGCATCCTGCAGATGCTCGATGAGCGTGAACTGCGCGGCGTGCTCGGTCACGAGCTCATGCACGTCTACAACCGGGACATCCTCATCGGCTCCGTTGCTGCGGCGATTGCGGGCATTATCACGTCGGTGGCCCAGTTCCTGCTGTTCTTCGGCGGTGGACGCAGCAGCCGAGACAACCCGCTGGGTCCGCTCGCCTTGCTCGCGATGATGATCCTCGCGCCTTTCGCGGCGACGCTCATCCGGATGTCGATCTCACGCACGCGCGAGTTTGAAGCCGACCGTTCGGGTGCCCAGCTGACGGGCGATCCGCTCGCCCTCGCGTCGGCGCTGCGAAAGCTCGAGGCAGGGACCGCAGCCCGCCCCCTCCAGCAGACTCCTCAGCTCGAGAACGTGAGCCACCTCTTCATCGCCAACCCCTTCAGGGGTGTGGGCCTTGCTCGCCTCTTTGCTACGCACCCGCCGATGGAGGAGCGCATTCAGCGCCTCGAAGAGATGAACGCGGGCCGGGGCTTTCTACCCTGAGCCGACCCTGTGGTGCGTGTCTGGTACGTCACATTTCGGGCGATCGCCTCAGCCTGAGTGACCGCTAGGCGCACGTTTACGCGCGATACGCCGGCATTCTTTGCGTATTTCGAATGCCGCCGATATTGTGACCTACGTCACACCCGGCTTCGCAGCTTTGCGTGATGCGGGGGTTCAAAGGCTGAGGGAGCCGATGTTGGTGCTGAAGACTCTAGTGAACCGCGCCCTGAGCGCGCTCATGACCATCGTTGTCGCTGGTGTTGTCGTTGCCGTTCCGGCCACCGCAGCACCGGGCGACCCCGAGTATCTCACGGTCGTCAAGTCCGTCACGAATGCGACGCCTGATCCAGGTGAGCCGTTCACGTTCGAGGTGCATGTCAACTGCTCGGAGCAGTCCTGCCTCGACGCGACGTTGACCGACCAGTTCCCTGCCGAGCTTGCAGGCTTCGAGGTCCGCAGCGTGCTCTTCACGCCCTCCGAGGGAGTGATCCCGCGGACGGTGACGTGGAACGTCGACGGCGTCACATCCCCCACCGCACCGTCCGTCCTCACCGCGGACACCTCCTTCACCGTTGACTTCACTGGCGCCGTGACCGCTCCTGCCGGCACCGGCCTCCAGTTCGGCCGCACCTTCACCGCTCAGATCGAGCTGGTCGCCCCGGCGGACCTTGCTCCCGGCATCTACTCCGGCACCAACTGGGCGTACACCGAGGCGACGAACTCGTCCCCCGATGACGCCTCGGCGACGGTGACGGTCGAGGTGGCGCAAGAACTCGACATCGACGTCGAAAAGCTGTGGAACCCCGCGCAGCGGGTGTTCCAGGCGGGGTCGACATCGACGATCTCCCTCAGCGCCACCAACGCATCGAACATCGACGTCACCTCGTTGTCCCTGCAGGAGCCTGCCGCGGCAGTCGACGGTGCGGGCTCGCTCGACGCATCCAACCCCTTCACGATCATGGACCTCACGGGTCTGTCTGGCGTCACGGCTCCCGAGGGTGCCGAGGCGATGCGACTCGACACGTATGTCTTCACGGGCGGCAGCTGGAACTGGGCCGTCGGTGCGGCAACGCCGATCACGTCGAACCCTTCGCTGCCGAGCGGAGTCGACCTCGATGAGGTCGCCGGTGTGCGCATCACCTACACCGGCACGCAGATCGAGCACGATGGCGAGCTCGCCTTCGACCTCAACCTCGTGCAGCGTGCCAAGGACCGCGACCTTGAAGCGGACCTGTCCCTCGCGACGCACCAGGTCGACAACACCGCGATCGCGACCGTCGCGGCGCCCGGCCTCGCGCCCGTCTCCGCCACGGCGTCGGCCACGCACATCATCACCCCGCCCGCGGTCGACGTGTCCGCCGTCAAGAACTTCTCGCCCGATCGCATCGCCGCCGGTGACGTGACGACGATGCAGCTGACAGCGACGAACCAGTCCGACGTCGGCGTGCGCACGCTCACCCTGCGTGACCTCAACTTCTTCACGGACGACGTCGACTTCGACGGCTTCGGCCCCACGTTCTCGTGGCCGAGCGGCGCGACTCACGCCAACATCACGTACTACATGCGTGCAGGCGGACCGCCGCAGACCGAATTCGTCGCAGCACCAGGCGCGCCCGTTGGCCCGCCCGGTGCGATCACTGGCCTCCGGATCGAGTTCGTCGCAAGCACCGGCGCAATCGAGTCCGGCACGAGCGCCGTCATCGACATCCTCATCGACACCGATGAGTCGGCCACGGCTTCCCAAGCGACGGTGAACAGGCTCAACACCCTCAATGTTGAGGTGGAAGCGACCAACGGCGTGACGGCGAGCGGGAGCGCTCAGGACACGCTGACGCTCGTGCGTCCCTCCATCACGTCGACGATGGACAAGCGTGTGGCGCCGAGCGGCGCAGTGAGCCCCGGCGATCGCGTCGTCGTCTCGTTGCGCAGCCGCGTCATCGCCACGTCGAACTACGTCAACGTGGACGAGATCCTCGTCGCGGACGCGTGGACCGGCAACAACACCTTCTGGGATGGCTTCACCCTCTCGGCGATCTCGCCCACCCAGATCCCGGCCGACGCTGGCCTCCGCATCCAATGGCGTGACCCCTCCGGCACGTGGCGCACCCTTGCGAACTTCGCCGAGGACGGATCGCCGCGAATTGTCGGCTTGACCTCGGCTGAGGTCGCCACCGCGCTCGCGGGCTCTGGCCACACCCGCGAGGACGTCGTGGGTCTGCGCTTTGTCTTCACGTCCACGACCGGTCTCGCACAGGACACGACGGTGACCCCGTACTTCTCGGCTGTCGCCCGCGCTGTGCTCCGCAGCGGCGCCGCCGTGGAGCCGGAGCCAGGTCAGGTGCTCAACCTGCCCAACACGGCCTTTGTCACCGGTGGCGGTGACACCCCGGAGGACACGCCTCTTGACGGCTCGGGCACCGGCGTCGTCTATGGTGTGCTGACGAGCGACGGCCCCGATGTCGCGATCTCCAAGGACTGGAACGACCTCTCGGTCGCCGCGCAGTCGGGTCAGCTGCGCCAGACTCCGCTGGGCTGGTTCGTCACCGAGGGCTACAGCTCAGTGACGATCACTGACACCGGCGACGGCACTGCCCTTGAGGACTCGGTGTTCGACGCCTTTGACCTTGAGCGCATCGCCCCGATCAACGCGAACACGACCCCGTTCACGCAGGGCTGGTATCTCAAGTACGACACCATCGAGCGGATCGAGCTCTTCGATGGCACCACGTGGAACACCGTGCCGGAGCCCGTGGGTGGCTGGATCAACGCGCAAGGGCGCTTCGTGGGATACGTGCTCACCGAGTCTGAGCGCGCGTCGACCGAAGGCGTCCGGATTGTTGTCGTCGAGAACGCGTCAGCGCGCGCGCTCGCGGCCGTGGCCGGCCCCACGTATGACCCGTACGCGCCGGAAGTCGGCTCGGGTGTCGCCGCAAGCACGAACGACCGTGTGTTCACTCTGCAGTGGCAGATCCGCAACACCACGCGTTCGACGGGTGACTGGGTGACGGAGTCGCGCCGCTACAACAACGACAGCCCTGGTGAGGTGACGAACGTCGTCACGCTCGACGCGGTCAACGTTGACGGCACCACCACGTTGCGTGACAGCGCGACCATCACCATCATCAACCCGGGTACCGGTGTGTGGATTCGCAAGCAGGTGAACCCGGCGACGGCGATGTATGTGCCGGACGAGGGTGTGGATCCCAACCTGTTCCCCGCCGCCCGCTGGGTGGTCGAAGCGCGCAACAACTCGGTGTCGCGTGCTTCGTACCTGCGAGTGATGGACTCGCCGGTGTGCCTTGACACGGCGCCGGTCACCGATTGCGAGTCGCCGGCGACAGCGGCCGACGCTGTTGCTGACCCGTTCGACACGTCGATCGACTGGTTGACGCGCGACGAGGGCAACAACCCCTTCGACCGCTTCACGCTCACGAACATCGATGTCATTGCCTCGACGCCGAGCGAGATTGACCGTGACGCCTCGGTTGTGTGGCTGCTGCGCTATAACGCCGGCGTCTACACGACGGAGCAGACCACGATCACGGCAGCTCACGCGATGACCCCGAGTGAGCTCGTCGACGTCGTCGGCGTCTCCGTCACCTTCCAAGGCACGAACCCGGCGGTCACCGGTGGCACGATCTCGTCGAGCAACGTGCTGCAGGTGGTGCTCGACGTGCGAGCCCGGACTCATCTGCGCTCGAGCGGTGCGGTTCAGGACCTCGTCGCAAACCAGACGGTGCAGGTTCCCAACGGCGCCTTCGCACAGAGCTACGACGTGGTGCTGAACGATGGCGAACGCAACGGCGCCTACGCGACCGCGACTGCGGTCCTCACGGGTGGAGACATCAACGTCGCCGCCGTGAAGTCGGTGTCGCCCTCGCTCATCACGGAGCCCAAGCGGCACGATCCGGTCACGGTGACGATCGGCGCGAACCAGGGCACCGCCCCGGCGAGCACGTTGTCCCCGGCGGAAGTGCGTCTGGTCGACTCGGTGGCGACGTCGCCTGAGTTCTGGGACTACTTCGACTTCGTGGGCCTCGGCACGGTGACAGCACCTGCCGGTGCCGATCGCGTGACGGTGGGTGTCTACGGACCCTTCGGTCCGAATGGCGCCTATCAGTGGATCACCAGCGCAAAGCAAGAGCTCGCCGGGGTGCAGATGCCCGTGACGGCATCTCAGTACCCGCTCATCGAGGGAGTGCGCTTCGTGTTCTCGCGTGCTGACGGCGCATTCTTCTCGAACTCGGTGCCCGCAGCGACGTGGAGCACGTCGATCGACTACGAGGTCGTCCTGCGCGACGAGCTGCGCAAGTCCGGTGCCGCGATCGATCTGCCCGACACCGTCGAGAACGTCGTGGAGGTGATCTCCGATCGTCTCAACGGTGAGAGCTCCGAGATTCGCGAGGCCGCCGCTCTGGTCACGCTCAGCCTCGGCACCTTCGAGCTGGAGGTCGCCAAGGTCGCGAATGACGGTGTCCGCTCTGCCTCCGCTGGCCAGTCGGTGCCGTGGGAGCTGACCTTCACGAACGCCGGTTCGGGCTACCTCACCATCGAGGAACTGCGTGATGAGATCCCGCCGCACCTCGTCTACCTCGGCACCATCGCTCCGGTGTACACCCCGGACCCGACCGGTCTGCTCGGCACGCCCACCTCGGTGACGAGGGATGGCTCGGACCTCGTGTTCACGTGGCCTGCGGGTGGACGCACGATGGCACCGGGGGAGACGTTCTCGGTCCGTCTCGAGCTTGAGCTGCAGCCTGGTCTCAGCGCCGGTCAACGCGCCACCAACGAGATGGTCGTGACCACCGCGGAGATCCTTGACCGCTGTGGCCCCGTGGAATCGGGCAACCAAGTGACCGATGACTGGACGCTCGACCCGACGACGTGTGGAGCGTCGGACTATGTCACTCCCGCAGTGGGACCCAACCTCTTCACGGTGAAGGGCGTGCGCGGCGCCGCTCCGGGCGCGATCAACCCCGTTGACCCGAGCGTCGTCTGCCTCCAGAACCTCACGGCGACGGGCGGCGACTACTACCGCGCGCCGTGTGCCGCCAACTCGGTTGTCGGTGGCATCGACGAGTGGGTGCTGCACGTCGAGAACGCGGGCACCACGGGGGTGAGCGAGGTCGAGATCTTCGACGCCCTCCCGGCGCCGAACGACGCCTTCCTCATCTCCGGCGGACAGCGTGGCTCCGAGTACCGCCCGCAGATGCTGGACGACCTCGACGTCCGGCTGCCCGTGGGTGCCACGTACACCGTGGCGACGACGACCAGCATCGATGCGTGCCGTGGCACGTGGAACGACCTCGCGAACCACGAGCCGTGCGAGCAGAACGGCGAGACATGGGTTCCCGCGGGACCAAGCACTGACTGGTCCGCAGTGACGGCGGTGCGCATCAACGTCGACTTCTCACAGACTCAGTCCGGTGCGCTCCTGCCTGGAGACTTCATTGACGTCACCTTCAGCACGGAGAACGTTCCGGCCTCGTCGGCGAACCCCAACGGCGCTCCTGTCGCCGTGCCGGTGGGCGACACCTTTGCGTGGAACCAGTTTGGTGTGAAGTACCGCGACCAAGGTGCTCCCACGTACCGGAAGATCGCTCCCGCACACGTGGGCGTTCACCTTGTCACCGGGTCGATCGAGGTGCACAAGGAGTTCACCGGCAGTGCGGCCGCACTCGCACCCCTGACCATCCGGGCCGACGTGCGCTGTGAGGTCGCCGGCCAGAGCGTCGACATGGGAGCGTTCAGCGCGGTCGAACTCCGCCGTGTCAACAACTACGCGGTGCGCATCGACGGGATCCCGGTGGGATCGGACTGCGTGGTCTCGGAGCAGGGCAGCGTGGGCGCCTTCTTTGAGGTGGCACGTCTTGCCGACAACATTCCGTTGAGCGTCTCGCAGGCGATCGCGTGGACGGAGCCGGTCCCTGCAGATCACATTGCGACTCTCATCAACCAGTACGAGCCCGTCCTTGCCCACACGGGCGTGGAAGGCGTGGGCCGCATGATCGGGTGGAGCTCCACCCTGCTCGTTCTTGGTGCCGGCTTCCTCATCTGGGCCGAGCGCCGGCGGAGGCAGCTGCCCTAGACAACGGCGATCGTCACGCCCAAGAGCATGACGGCGTTCACCACCTCAAGGATGCCCACCACGGCAACCTTGAGGTGGTGACGCGGCAGCGCGATGGCACGCGCGAGGAACCACGTGAAGGGAATCGCAAACCACGGGCTGACGAGCACGCTCGCGACGAGCGCGACGCCATGGCCGGCGACTGAGATCGCATAGTGCAGGCGCGAGCCACGCTCCCGAATCATCGTCTTCACGTACAGCACCGTGCCAGCGAGATACAGCCACGTGATGACTGCGGCGCCGATGCCAACGGTCCAATCCTCGCCTGCCGAAGCGGGGGCGATCATCGCCATGAGCGACGCCATGGTGACGGAGGCGATCCCGTTTCCGGTGGCGCGATCCTGCCCCATGCGTGCCGCAACCACATTGACCGCAAAGAGCACGGCAAAGGCCGGTGCAAAAGCAAGCAGGCCCGGGCGCGCGACGAACACAGGAACTGCGCCTGCGGCGCTGAGAAGCGCGTAGACGCCGATCTGCCGTCGATAGCGGCCAAATCGCAGCGTCTTGACGCCAAGCAGCGCATGGTGGGTGAACAACCAGCCGCTGAGCCACATGATGAGCAGCGGCACCTGGAGCCATGACTGCCCATACTGAAGGCCCGACAGATACGGCAGGAGCAGCATGGCCCAGACGCCATGCTGAGGCGGCACCCACGCTCTCAGACTCTTCCGGCGTCGGCGCGACGCCGCAGGAGCCTGTGGAGCGGCCATGGTCAGCGGTAGTTCACAAACTGCAGAGCCGCGTCGAGGTCAGCTCCCTTGAGCAGCGCAATGACCGACTGCAAGTCATCGCGTGACTTCGAGCTGACGCGCACCTCATCGCCCTGGATCTGCGCCTTCACACCCTTGGGGCCTTCATCGCGGATCAGCTTGGTGATCTTCTTCGCCGTCTCCTGAGAGATGCCCTGCTTGATCGTGGCTGTCATCCGGTACTCCTTGCCGGACGCCTCTGGATCGCCATATTCGAGAGCCTTCAGCTCAACGCCACGCTTCGCCAGCTTGGAGATGAAGACGTCAAGCACAGCGCGCACACGCTCGGGGGAGTTCGCCTTCATGAGGATCGATTCGCCCGACCATTCGATCGATGCGCCCACGCCCTTGAAGTCGTAGCGCTGCTCCACTTCCTTGCGCGCTTGATTGAGGGCGTTGTCCACCTCTTGGCGGTCTACCTTGCTCACCACATCAAAGCTGCTGTCGCTCGCCACCGAGTCCTCCTTCACGTTTCAGGCTAGTGCTGCGGTCCCCCTGGGCACCCCGCCCAAGGGCCCTGTTCGCGTGGGCACCGCTTTCCTTGCTATCCTTCCATGCGCGCCAAGCGCACGGCGGGTTACCCGAGCGGCCAAAGGGGGCTGACTGTAAATCAGCTGCGAGAGCTACGGGGGTTCGAATCCCTCACCCGCCACGACATGGCCCGGCTTGCCGGTTCTGTGTCACGAAAGAGCCCGGTTCGCCGGGCCTCTTTTGCTTTCGGGCCCGTGACCTACGCAGGGACCGCCACGGCAGCGCGCAACGTGTCGGCGATGTTGCCCCGTGGTGAGACGTCGATGCGGCTGAGCCCCAGCCAGGCCGCTGCCGAGCCCAACTCGTCCGCCAGCGCCTTCACCACCGCAGCGTCGGACCGTCTGCGTGCGCCAGGCACGCGCGTCTCTTCACGCCACGCGGCCTCCACCCGCAGCACCCCCGCCTTGCGATCCGCCTTGAGGTCGACGCGGCCCACCATGTGATCTCCCATGAGGAACGGCAGGCAGTAGTAGCCGAAGACCCGCTTGGGCGCGGGCGTGTAGATCTCGATCCGGTAGTCCATGCCGAACATGCGGGCAAGGCGCGGCCGGAACCACGCAACCGGGTCGAACGGGCTCACCAAGGTGACGGCGGTCGCGCGCCCAGGATCCGCCGCGGCGCGGTGCCATGGGGCGTCATCGGTCGCCTCGCCCACGGCAAGCAGCGCGGGCTCCTCCCAGCCCTCCACGTCGACCCATTCCGCCAAGCCGCGCTCGACGGCCGACGCTGCCCACGCCGCGCGCGCGGCTGCACCAGTTCCAGCGGGGAAGGCGAGCCGGAAGTGATCAGCGAGGTCCCGGGTCGTCCCAATGCCGCACGCGGCGAGCGCGCGGTCGAACAACTGTTGCTGAGCGTCGGCCTCCGAAAGCCCCCAGCCGCCGACTGAGGCGCGAGGAAGCCCCCACGCGCGCTCGGTCGAGTCATAGGTGCGGGCGAAGTGCGCGCCACGCGAGGCCGCCACCTCACCGGTGATGAAGAGGTACTCGAGGGCAACCTTCACATGCGAGCGGTCCCACCACGTGCCCCTCACTCCCTCGCGCGGGGCGAGGTGCTCGAGATCGCCCGCCACCACCGGACCCTCGGCCTCCACGCGCTCGCGCACCTCATCGATGAGGCCGGGCCGCTCGGCCTCGAGCCGGTCGCGGGTGCGAGCCTTCCAGTTGCGCGCATGAATCATGCGGTGATGCATCGCAGGCAACAGCTCAAGGGGCATCACGGTTGCCTCATGGCCCCAATGCTCGAAGGCGTGGGCAGAGTGGCCCTTGGCGGGCCCCCACAGCGCGTGATCGGCGACCGCGAGGGGGTAATCTCCCAGCCGCGCGTAGAGCGGAACGTAGTGAGCGCGGGCGAAGACATTGACGGTGTCGAGCTGGAGAACGCCCTGGGAATCGAGGTACTGCGTCACGTGTGCATCCCGTACGCGGCGGGCACGGCGTGACCGGGCGAGCCCCTGGGCGCCGAGGAACACCCTCCGGGCTTCGGCTGCGGTGAGCGAGGTGGTCACGCGCGTCACTGTAGTGCTACGGTGCGACACGTCGCGGGCCAGCCCGCACGGCTCCGACTCGATTTCATTTCGGGGGCCTGGGCCGTGTACGCTAGTCCGGCTTGCCCCGGTAGCTCAGTCGGCAGAGCGTTTCCATGGTAAGGAAAAGGTCCAGGGTTCGATTCCCTGCCGGGGCTCAGAGTGATGACGTGCCGTCGCCTTTGCGGCGACTGCGTTTTCACCCTTGCGGCGGGGTAGCTCAGGTGGTTAGAGCACACGACTCATAATCGTGGGGTCGCGGGTTCGAGTCCCGCCCTCGCTACGGATCCCATCGTCTCGGTGGGCTCACGCGCGCCAGCGCGTCACGACAAGGCAGGGAGTAATCCGATGGCCAAGAACGATCTGCGTCCCAAGATCACGCTCGCGTGCACCGAGTGCAAGGACCGCAACTACATCACGCGCAAGAACCGTCGCAACAACCCCGATCGCGTGGAGTTGAGCAAGTTCTGCCGCAAGTGTGGAAAGCACACCCCGCACCGCGAGACCCGCTAAGCAGACGTCGCGTTCAACGCCCGCCCGGCCCGTGCCGCGGCGGGCGTTGGCATTTTCTGCCTGATCGTCGTGTCCGTTTCGATAGGGTTGGGTTGTGTCAGTAAACGTGGAGACTCAGGGCCGCACGTACGGCCCGTTCGAGGCGTATGAGGTGACGCGGATCAAGATCCGCGAGTTCGCCGACGCCGTTGATGCGCGATCGGGTGCGCACTTCTACCCCGAGATCGCGGCGGCCGAGGGTTACCGGGACGTTGTCGCGCCAACGACTTTCGCGGCGCTCATCGCCCAGCAGGCCGAGTTCCACGTGGTGACCGACCCCGAAGTGGGCGTCGACTTCTCCAAGGTGGTGCACGCGGACGAGCGCTTCACCCACCACCGTCCCCTTGTCGCTGGTGACGTCGTCACGACCACGGTGACGATCGAGTCGATCACGCAGCGCGCAGGCATCTCGATGGTGACGACTCGCGCGGAGATCGTGGACGAGGACGGCGCCCCCGTCTCCACCGTATTGTCGACCTTGGCCGTGCGGGAGGGTGACCAGTGAGCGACGAGACTCTTCCCACCTTTGCCGCGCTCAACGTCGGCGACCGGGTCGCAAGCCGCGAGGTCACGCTGACCCGCGACAATCACGTCCGCTATGACGGGGCGTCGGGCGATTTCAACCCGATCCACTACAACGACACCTTTGCCGAGTCCGTTGGCCTGCCCGGCGTCATCGCGCACGGCATGCTGACGATGGGCCTTGGCGCGTCCGTTGTCGAGGAGTGGGCAGGCGCTGGCAACGTGGTGGACTACCAGGCTCGCTTCACGCGTCCCATCCCAGTCCCGGCCCTTGGCGAGGCGAATGTCGCCATTGAGGCTGTGGTGGGCGCGCTGGACCACGACCTCAAGCGCGCGCGCATCGATGTCTCGGTCACCTTCGACGGAGCCAAGGTGCTTGGCAAGGCCCAGGCCATCGTCGACTGCGCGTAGTTTCTCGACCTCGCACAACCATTCCGGGGATGTCCGGCGCACCAATAGGGGACTTTTGTCCGAACCCTCAGACGTCTTTTGTGGGATAGCGACAAGGCGCGTGGGTCAGGTTTGACGCCAAGAACTGGCCATAGGGGGCCAGTCACTGCCACGATGCTT
>CAZRHL010000006.1:17531-34238 GCA_964600005.1 uncultured Demequinaceae bacterium | reverse complement strand
AGATCCTCAACACCGAGATCTACGACGAGGTCATCGACATCGACTCGGAGACCGCCATTGCGACCGCTCGCGCAGCCGCCCGTCAGGAAGGCCTCCTTGTCGGCATCTCCTCGGGTGCCGCCATTGCCGCCGCAGTCCAGGTGGCAAAGCGTCCCGAGAATGCGGGCAAGACCATCGTCACCGTCATCCCGTCGTTCGGTGAGCGCTACCTCAGCTCGATCCTCTACGCGGACCTGATGGACTAAATCCGGCCGCTTTGACGCTCACTAAGCAGTGACGCCACCCGGAGGTACCAGTGACAGAGAAACTCTCAGTTTGGGCGCTTGTCCGTGAGGACATCCGCACGGCCAGGGACCGCGACCCCGCGAGCCCCTCGGCCTTCATGGTCGCGCTCAGCTACCAGGGAGTTCACGCTGTGTGGTACCACCGGGTGGCGAACCGCTTGTGGCGCGCCGGTCGCCGCAACATCGCGCGGCTGCTCTCGCAGCTGGCGCGCAGGCGCACCGGCATCGAGATTCACCCTGGCGCCCAGATCGGCCGACGCCTCTTCATCGATCACGGCATGGGCGTCGTCATCGGTGAGACCGCCGTGGTGGGCGCCGACGTGCTCCTGTTCCACGGGGTCACCCTTGGCGGCACGAGCATGTCGCACGGGAAACGCCACCCCACCATCGGTGACCGCGTCGTCATCGGTGCAGGCGCGAAGATCCTGGGCCCGGTGTATGTCGGCTCAGATTCACGCATTGGCGCGAACGCCGTCGTCGTGAAGGACGTGCCGATCGGCGCGACGGCTGTTGGAATTCCCGCCGTCATCCGCGAGCGGCCCAAGCCCGTCGAGGCTCACACCGCGGCATCGTGCGTTGATGACGGCGATTCACACGTCCATCCCAACGCAACCGAACCGCTGGAGAGCTTCGAACCCGCGATGTACTACATCTAGGTTCGCCGCTCCCCGGGCTCGGTTGCGCGGGATCACTCGGGAACGTCCGCCTTACGAGATCGTGGCGCGGAGCATCCACGCCGTCTTCTCGTGAGCGGCAAGACGTGCCGTGATGAGATCCGCCGTCGCCGCGTCGTCAGCCTCTTCGGCGACCTCGACGAGCGGGCGCAAGACGCGCGCCAGCGCCTCGTGGTCAGCCGCGAGGTTCTTCACCATCGTCTCGGCGTCGTCAGCGGGCTCGTAGTCCTTGATCGATGCGAGCTCCTGGAACTCCTTGAAGGAACCCGGCGCGAGTGCGCCAAGAGCACGCATGCGCTCGGCGAGTTCGTCCGCTGCTTCGCGGAGCTCGATGTACTGCTCTTCGAACATCTCGTGCAGAGAGTGGAAGTTCGGACCCACCACGTTCCAGTGGTAGCCCTGCGTCTTCACGTACAAGGTGAACGTCTCGGCGACTGCTTGCGCCAAGCCGGTGTTGATCTCCTTGAGGTCGGCGGACTTGAGACCGATCTCGGGCTCGCCCAGGGTGTCGTGAGCCTCGTTTGCCTTGGCCATCCTTCTTCCTTCCTTTCCTCATCTCAACGTGGTTCCAGTCATGAACCGACAAAGGCGCGAACATGCGCTCGATCGGCCCATACTGGTAGCGAGAACACGGTGCACCGTCGTGTGATTCCACTGTGACCACATCCCTCATCAAATGGAATGGCCCTTCAGTCCCAGGAGTTAGACCGGTATGGACACGTTCGACGCAGAGCCCGAAGCCTGCCCGATGCCCTTGCCCACCCAGGCGCCGCCAGATGAGGAGCTCGCCCTCATCCTTGCCCGCTCGCGCACGGTCGCTGTGGTCGGCGCTTCGCCCCGGCCCACGCGCACCTCGCACGCCATTTCCGTGTGGCTCATGGAGAACACACGCTATGAGGTGTTCCTTGTCAACCCGATGGCCGGCGAGGAGGACATCGAGGGACACGGCTTCTATGCGGACGTGCGCGACCTGCCCGTGACGCCTGACATCGTGGTCGCCTTCCGCCGCGCGGAGGACATCCCTCCCGTGGCCGACGCGGCAATCGCTTGCGACGCGGCCGTCCTGTGGATGCAGCTCGGCATTGAGAACGAGCAGGCCGCGGCACTTGCCCGTGCCGCCGGGCTCGACGTCATTCAGAACCGCTGCATCAAGGTGGAGTACGCCCGTCTGAAGAACGAGATCGACGCGCTTCAGGTCTCGTGACACACCGCCGACGCTGCTGGTCGTGTCAGGATTTCCGTCATGAACACTCCCGCTGGGTATCAGCGCGTCGACATTTCGATCGAGCGCCATCACGACCTCATCGCCGTGGTCGACTGGGGCTTCGCCAACCACTTTCGTGAGGATGCGGTTGCGTCGACAACGAACGCGATCGACTGGTCGCGCACCCGCGGCGTTGAGATCGTGGACGGCGTTGATGCGGGCGCGCTCGCCGGAGTTCACGGGTCCTATGCGTACGACATGCGCGTACCGGGCGGCGGCACCGTGCCCACCTCGGGTCTCACCATCGTCAGTGTCCACCCAGCGCATCGCCGCCGCGGGATTCTGCGCTCGATGATCGCCGACCACTTCGCGCGTTCGCGAGCGCGCGGAGAGCATGTCTCGTCGTTGATCGCGGCGGAGACAGCGATCTACCAGCGCTTCGGCTACGCACTTCCCGGCCCCTCGGCACGCATCATGCTCCAGCGCGGGATGGACCTGCGCGAGGTGCCCGGCTCCGCTGACCTAGCGGTCCGACTCGAGACGGCCGACTTCGCTCAGCATGCCGAGGCGGTGCGCGCGGTGCTCGCTCGCGACCTGCGCCCCGGTGCTCATGCGACGGTGAGCGAGCCGATCCTCGCCGATCAGTTCAGAGATCCCGAGAGCATGCGCGGAAAAAACGAGCTGCTCCGCATCGCTGTGGTCGACGATGAGGAGGGACCTGCCGCCTTCGCACTCTTCCAGCGCGCCCTTGATTGGGAGACCGAAGGCCCACGCGGCACGGGCACGGTTCGCAGCTGGGCCGCCGCCACCCCGGCGGCTGCGCGTCGTCTGTGGTCGGTCATGACGTCCTTTGATCTGCTGAGCGAGATGCAGGTCGACTCGGTCGCTCTCGACGACCACATCATGCTGCTCGCCGAGGACGCACGCGCGCTCAAGGCGCGCCTCATCGACAAAGTGTGGGTGCGGATCCTCGATGTGCCGGGCGCGTTGACGGCGCGCACCTACTCCGCCGACCTCGATGTCCGCATCGCCATTGACGATCCGCTCGTCAGCGAGAACGACCACACGTGGGCGATCACTGTCCGTGACGGCGTCGCGTCAGTAGAGGAGGCGGCCGACGCTGCCGATCTTCGCCTCGACATCCGCACCCTCTCCTCCATTTACTTGGGCGGAGTGACACTGACAAAGCTCGCGAACGCGGGACTCGTCACCGGCTCCCCCGACGTGATCTCGGCGGTGTCGCGGGCGTTCCGCGGAGATGTGATGCCGTCGGGGACGTTCTACTTCTAGCCTGCGCTGCCCGGTGTTCGCTGGGCACGCCAAGGCGCCGGCCGTGTGGCGGCGTCAGGCCCGCTTCGCCTCGTACTCGGCCATCTGGTCGATGCGGCGCTGGTGGCGCTCATCGCCGCTGAAGGGCGTCGCGACAAACGCATCGACGATTGCAGTCGCGTCCTCCTTCGAGTGCATGCGGGCACCGACGGAGACGATCTGCGCGTTGTTGTGCTGGCGCGCAAGCTGAGCGGTCTCGACGCTCCACGCGAGAGCGGCGCGAATCCCGGTCACCCGGTTGGCGGCCAACTGCTCTCCATTGCCGGAGCCGCCGATGACAACGCCGAGCGAGCCAGCGTCGGCCCGGACTGCCTCGGCCGCGGCAATGCAGAACGCGGGGTAGTCGTCCAAGGCGTCGTACTCGTGAGCACCGTGGTCCGTCACCTCGTGACCATTCGCGCGCAAGTGAGCAACAAGATGCTCCTTGAACTCAAAGCCGGCGTGGTCGGTCGCAACATGAATCCGCATATCGCCATTGTGCCAGCCACGCCGGGAGCGAACGCCGCCCAAATGCAGGCAAATCGCACCTTAGGGTGAGGACATGACGGATTCTGCCCCCTCGATCGATCCGACCGCGTTCTCCCCCACCATTCGGCCACAGGACGACTTCTTCCGCTACGTGAACGGTCCGTGGCTCGACACGCACAAGATCCCCGACGACCGCGCCGCCGATGGCAGCTTCCACCGGCTCAACGACCAGGCCGAGAAGCACGTGCGCGTCATCATCGAAGAGGCAGAGCCGAGCACTCTCATCGGGGCGCTGTACGCGAGCTTCATGGACACGGAGCGTGTTGACGCGCTCGGGACTGAGCCGCTCACGGAGGACCTCGCCCTCATCGACAATGCGAGCACTCACGACGAGTTCGCCGTCGCGATGGCGGCCCTGCAAACCACCGGCGTGGGCGGTGCCCTCGGCTTCGAGGTCTTCGCCGACAAACTGAACCCCGACTCCAACGTGGTCTACCTCTTCCAATCCGGCATCGGCCTGCCCGATGAAGCCTTCTACCGCGAGGAAGCACACGAGCCGATTCGCACGGCATACGTCGAACACCTCGACAGGATGACCACACTCACGGGCGTGAACTTCGCCGCCGCGGACGTGATGGCGCTCGAGACGGCTCTCGCTGCGCACCACTGGGATGTCGTGACGTCCCGCGAAGCCGACCTCACCCACAACCCGACGACGCTTGCGCGCCTCACGCAGGAGGCTCCCGGCTTTCCGTGGCAGGCGTGGGCGGACGCCGTTGGCCTGCCGAAGGCGGCGCACGATCTGCTCATTGCATACGAGCCCTCCTTCCTCGAGGGTCTGGCCGCGATGTACCGCGAGACCGACCTTGAGCAGTGGAAGCAGTGGTTGCGCTGGCGCGTCGTCGCTGGTCGCGCGGCGTACCTCACGCAAGAGATCTCACGTGCGAACTTCGACTTCTACGGCACCGTGCTCTCGGGGGCGCCGCAGCAGCGTGAGCGGTGGAAGCGTGGAGTCCAGTTTGTGCAAAGCTGCGTGGGCGAGCTCGTGGGCCAGGAGTACGTGGCACGCCACTTCCCACCCGCCCACAAGGCGCGCATGGATGAACTCGTTCAGCACCTCATCGAGGCGTATCGCGAATCCATCACCACGCTCGAGTGGATGACCCCGGAGACCCGTCAGCGTGCTCTCACCAAGCTGTCGCAGTTCACGCCCAAGATCGGCTACCCGGACAAGTGGCGCGACTACTCGGGCCTCACGGCGTCGGCCGATGACCTCGTCGGCAATGTGCGGGCCTCGTCACGCTTCGACCTCGACTGGGAATGGTCGAAGATCGGCAAGCCGGTTGACCGTACCGAGTGGTTGATGACGCCGCAGACCGTCAATGCGTACTACCTGCAGACCGCCAACGAGATTGTGTTCCCAGCGGCAATCCTGCAGCCCCCGTTCTTCGACCCCGATGCCGACGATGCGGCCAACTTCGGCGGCATCGGCGCCGTCATCGGGCATGAGATCGGTCACGGCTTTGATGACCAGGGTTCGAAGTACGACGGCACTGGTGCGCTCGAGAACTGGTGGACCGACGCTGACCGCGAGGCTTTCATGGAGCGCGCGAATGTGCTGATCGAGCAGTACAACGAGTACTCGCCTGCTCAGTTGCCCGACGATGTGAAGGTCAATGGCGCGCTCACCGTGGGTGAGAACATCGGCGACCTGGCGGGCGTGGAGATTGGCTTGCGTGCGCTCCGCATTGCCGTGGGACGCCCGCTTGAGGAGCTGCCGCTCATCGATGGCCTCACTGCGGTGCAGCGCTACTTCGTCGCGTACGCGCTCACGGAGCGAACCAAGCGCCGGGACGAGGCCGTGCGCACCCAGGTGGCAACGGACCCGCACTCCCCAGAGGAGTTCCGCATCAATGGCGTGGTGCGCAATATCGACGCCTGGTACGACGCCTTCGGCGTCACTCAGAGCGATGCGCTGTGGCTCGAGCCTGACCAGCGCGTGCGGATCTGGTCGTCGTAGGCGTTCGTCTCGACAATGCGGCGTGGCGCTGTTGGGACGGTGAGCAGCGCCAGCAGGGACAGTTCACGGCGCAAGTAGATGCGGACGCGCTCGCGGGCCCGTCCAGGGCGTGCGCCGGACCGGCTCCGGCCTCCAGACGACGCCCTCACTCTTTCGTCGATGTACAGCGGCGGCGCCTCAAGGGAGCCGTAGCCATCGCCCGACGCTGACCTCAGGCTGTTCTCAAGGTTCGGCACCGGCTCGCCTTCCGGACCGGCGGCGAGAGGCTGCTCAGTGCCGCAGCCGACGCGACCGTGACCTCCTGAGGTCGTGGCACCAGCGTCGTCCCCCCGACATGAAGCCCCTGCTTCTGCGCTCACCGGCACCGAGGCGACCCAGGCCGGCGCGATGGAGGCGTGACCGGCTGGGGTGGTGACGCGGACGGCGATCCAGCCGGGTGTCAGATCGCCGGGACCGATATCGAGCTGGGGCCCGGGAGCGCGAGTCTCGAAGATGCCGTCGGCGTCGAGATCCCACTCGAACGTGAGGTCGCTGCGAGTCGCCACCGTGGGGCCCTGGTTCGTGCTGGTCTGGTTCGTGCTGGCCTGGTTCGTGCTGCTCGCCGCTGCCGTCGCCGCCTGATACGAGCCCTGCGCGTTGAGCGCTGCCGACGTCCCGGTCGCAATGTAGGGACCGCCCGCCCACGCGAGTGGCGACGCCTGCACCTCGGCGAGCGCCTTCTCGAGGCGAGCGCGCACATCCGCAAGGGCCTGGTCGATCCGGTAGTTCGCAATACCTGGCGACGCGACCCGGAGCGGTGCGACGTCCACCGTCTCCCAGTCAACGTAGGCGATGCGCCCCTGCGCGTCACCGCTCCACACGGGTGCGATCTCGCTCAGACTGAGGCTCGCATCGCCCACGTACACGACATGCGCGGTCGCATTCCATCGAGCGGGCAGCACGACATCTGTTGCTGGCCGCCATGCGGGACGATCACGGTCGGCAAGTGCATTCACTGCTTGACGCGAGTTCGCTCCTTCAACGACGACGCGTCGCTCAAGGTTGGTGCCATCGGCTGCGAGCTGCTGTTCGATGATCGCGATCGAGGCGCCGGTCCACAGCGACTCATCAGTGAGCGCCTCTGCGACGGCGGCATGTGCCATCCCCCGGTCCCCGATGACGAGTGCGACATCACGCGCTGGTGCGCGGTCCTCGCTTGCCGGCGCGGCACCGAAGTCGCCAAAGCCCGACACATACTTCGCAATCTGACGGTGTCCCTCTGGCTTCAGGTGGTACCACTCGTCGCGGTTGAGAGTCTCAAAGGCCTCGTACATCCAGCGGTCCTCATTGACCGACGCGGGGCGAGCGTCGGGCTCATGGCCGGCAAAGAGGTCCGGGATGGCATCGAGGAAGACGACTGCGTCACTTTGCGCATACGCATTGGCTGCCTCGACCGCGCGCCGTTGGGCGTCGAGGCCCGCATCCGCGAGGGCGTCGAGGCGCTGTGCGACGGGAATGCGCTTCATGCCATCGATGCCCATGCTCGTCAGCTCGAGGTCATCGTTCACCTCAAGGTTGGGGTAGGCGAGATAGACAACGCGGGCATGCCCGGCAGTGCGGCGGTGGATCTCAACGAACACGTCGATGAGGTCGGCAGAGAAATCGTTGGCGACATACGCGTCTGCCACATCGAGAGCCTGCTCGCACTCATCCGCATCGCCGAGGATGAGGCATGCGCGCACGATGTCCGGGAAGTGGACGTCATTGCCGCCGAGCGTGAGGAACACGAGATCAACGTCTGGGTTGAGGGCATCCACTTGTGGGGGCAGCCAGTGTTCGCAGGTGACATGAACTGTGCTGGTGCCATCGCCCGCGGGTGTGCGGATGATGTCCGTCACGATGTACTCATCCGAGGCGGGCGTGGGAGCGCACCGGGCGTCGCCCCGTGCCCACGCGTCGTACACGGCGTCCTCCCTCGGCGAGCCTGACAGCTCAGGCTCGGGGTAGGTGACGACGCTGGAGTCTTTGAGGTAGCGGTCGTTGAGGACGGCGTCGGTCGATGCTGCGGAGCACGCCCTGTTCAGCAACGTGACGGCGTAACCCTGGCTGGCCATCGCGTCGGCGTACTGCTCTCCCCATGTCGCCGTGGACTGCAGGCACTTGGCCGGCCCGTAATACGCCGCTTGACCGTCAGGGGTGCGCGCCCCATTTCCGGCAGTGTACGAATCGCCCATGAGGAGGACGGTGAGCGGGGTCAGTTCGTTCGCCCGCACCTGCCCTGCCGCCGCACGGGGAGCACGTTCCAGGGTCACGCCAGGAGTCGGGTGAGCACCGCGATCAGCACTGTTTTCGGGCGCGAACCAGCCACTGATGACGATCAGCGCCGCCACTACCGCGGAGACGCCGACGAATACAGTTGCCCGCACCGTCTACTACCCCCGGAGTCGTGGACACGAAGTGGCCCAAAGTTGACCGTAAGAAGGTGCCCCCAAGTCGGGTAGCCCCATTTATGGGGGAATCTCCGGTTCTGTGGTCAACATCACACTCCGGCGAATGAGTCCCGTCGAGGCGTGGGAAACTTCACGGGTGAGTCCCGTCGCCATGCCATCGATCGCTTTCTTCGAGCCCCGCATCCCCGAGAACACCGGGGCAGCGATCAGGTTGTCGGCGGTGTCGGGAGCGCCGCTGCGGCTCATCGAGCCGCTCGGTTTCTCTCTTGAAGAGTCAAAGCTGCGACGGGCGGGGCTCGATTATCACGACCTCGCGACGGTGACCGTCCACCCGTCCTTTGACGCGATGTGCGAGGCGTTGCCGCACGCACGCATCTTCGCGTTCACGGGCCGCGCGACCACATACTTCACCGACGTCGAGTACAGCGCCGACGACGTGCTCCTCTTTGGCCCCGAGCCCACCGGCCTACCGGACGAGGTTCTCGATCACCCGCGTATCACCCAGTGGTTGCGGATCCCGATGCTGCCGGGCCGACGCTCACTCAACCTGTCGAACTCGGCGGCGATCGCTGTGTACGAGGCGGCGCGACAGCTCGGCTTCTCCGACCACGTCTAGCGCATCGTGCGGATGCGTTCGGCAGTGAAGCCGAGCACGAGCAACACGGCCCCGATGAAGCCGAAGCTCACCCACCGTGGAACGAGCGCGTCCTCCACCATGACCTGCGACGTGGCAAGCACGACGGCTGTCACGGCAGTGGCCAGGAGCGGTGCGAACCACTGCCTCCCCACACCGATGAGACCGAGGACCGCCGCCGAGAACGCAAGCGCGAGCGGACGGATCAGCACCTGCGGATCGAGCACCATCGCGATGTAGGACGGGATGAGGATCAGCCCAAGGCCGGGCGCAAGGGCTGCATACGTCCTGATGGTTGCGTCGCGGCGCATGCGCAAGAGACCGAGCCCCAGGACCGTGGCACCCGGTACCGCGACATAGGCCTCAAGTGCTGTTGCGCCGACCGCGGCGAGCAGCAACGCAGCGGCCGGACTGAGCAGCCAGAACGCGGTGACGCGTGCCCGCGGGACGCCGCTGAAGGCGAACAGCGCGTACCACGCGGCACTTGCGACAAGGACGAGCAGGCCCCCAGCGAGGAGGTCCATCGTGGCAACGGGCATCACCACCGTGACGGCGCCGAGCACCCACGCGGTGCCCTCACTGCCGAGCACCTTGCCAGCGAGAAGGGCGATCGCGACGGTGAAGCCAATGACGGCGCCACCCAATGCGCTCGGACCGTAGCCCGCTCCCAAGAAGACCAAAGCGTGGACAGCGGCGAGCACAGCGGCAAGCGGAGCCGCGATGGCGCACGCAGCACGCGTGCCAGTGTGCTGGCGAGAACGCACGGCTGTCCACACGAAGACGACGACGGAGAAAGCCTCAACGATCGCCGCGGGACCCGGTCGCCATGGCATCCAGACGGCGGCGGCGATGATCGCCCACACTCCGTGCAGCCGGTGAAGGCCAGCCCGGCCCGCCCAGCGCGCTCCCGCTTCTGCGGCGAACACCGCGATCAGGGCAAGCACCACCCAACCGACCGGGGCGGGCACCAACCCTGCCGCGACGACCGCGGTGCCGATGAGGATCGCGGCGCTTTGGCGTCGGACGCGAGGCCATGCGAGAGCGGCCACGACACCAAGAACGATGGCCGCGAGCGCCCAGCCGCGCCATGCAACGTCTCCCGATGGCCTCGACTCAGCCCACGCGACGCCTGTCAAGCCGAGCGACGTGACCGCCGCTGCGGCCGTGATGACCCCTGCGAGCACCGTGCCTGCAATCCAACGACCGTGGGCCGCTGCGCCGCGGCGTGCGGCGAGACGACTCGACCACGTGAGGATCGCAGTGCCGGCGGCCGCAGAGATTCCGGCGGCCCATGGGTCGACCTGGGCGAGGGCGGCGGGGGCGATGAGGGACGCCGTCGCGATCGCGGGCGCCAACGTGTACGCCGGCCAGCGGAACGCGAGTGCGATACCCGCAAGAGCCACCACGGCAAGCGAGACGATGATGCGCCATTCAGCACCATCGACGGCCATTCTCCCGAGCCAGGTGAGCGTGACGAGGCTCGTCGCCGCGACTCCAGCGATCGCGACTGGAACCCGGGAGGCTCGGAGCGGCTTCATCACGGTTGCCGGCCAGACAGCAAGCGTCACGAGGAGAACGACCACGGGCAGCCACGGGTGCTCTGCTTCGGGCACGGCCGTCGCGACGAATCCGCTGGTGTGCGGGATGAGGAGGATGAGTCCGATGGTGACGAATGCGTGGGAGAGCGCCTCTTCCACTCGTCCTCGGAACGCTCGCGCGAACAACAGACCTGCGAGGACGACGATAGCCGCGGCACTCGGCTCAGCCCACGTGACGGACAGCGCCCAGTCCCCTGCCGGAGCCACGGTCCAGACGGTTCCGATGACGGCACCGTAGGCGGCGAACAGCGCACCGAGGACGACGGCGGGCAGCGCTCCAAGGAGTGCGAAGGAGATCGGGGCCGTGATCGCGGTCGGGGCCGTGATCGCGGTCGGGTTCGTCGCCCGCGAAGCGGCGGGCTTCACGACGCCGACGATCCCGGAAGCGACGGCAGCGGCGGCCACCACGGTGAGGCCGACGCTCGCGGAGGCTCTCCACACCAACGCGCCGACGAGCATGGTGGGCGACAGCGATGCGATGAAAGCCGCTGGGGCGACACGCCTGCTCGCGTACGCAAGGCCCGCTGCGGCAATCGCGACGCTGATGACCCACGCCGCGGAATCGGCGCGACTCAAGCCGGAATCAAGGTTCGCTGCCCGAAGGGGGCCGGTGACCGCGACGAGCGCGGCGACAACAACTGCGGTCACCTCCATCGTGCGACGTTGGCTCGCACCCCACACTCGCCATACGAACCACACCGCGATGCCCGCGGCGACGATTCCCGGGGCATTGAGCCAGTGGGTGGCCTCCCCGATGTCATACGCACTGAATCCAGCGACAATGAGTGCCGCGGCACTCAGCCAGACACCGGTGGCGACGCGGACCTTCTCCGGGCCCGCAGGCAGACGCCATGTGCGCATGAGCCCGGCGGCGGATGCGAGAACGAGGATCACTCCGGCATACGCCAGTGAATCCGCGACTCCGAGGTTGGCGACCACGTAACCGGTGCCAGAGATCGAGTCCTCACCAAAGAGCGCGCCAGGGATGGGCGCCGCGCCGGTCAGTGTGCACATGACCGCGAGCCACAGCAAGGGCAGGCCAAGGCCGGCGAGTCCAGCGATACGCCACTGCCGGTTGCCGAAGGAAAGCAACCCGACTGCCAACACGATCAAGACCGCAAGGACCAGATCGGTGCCCCATCCCCAGTCGATCACCTGGTTGACGAGCGTGACCGACGTGATGACAACTACTCCGGTGAGCGGCCCGGCACCAACAATTGGGCGCCACAGAGCCAGGCCGGTGAGCGCGGCGATGCCAGTGACCATCGCGACACCCGCGAGCGCACCAGCGTCGTCGATTGCGTAGGGCAGGCCAATGACGGGGATGGCCGCGAGGATCGCGGCAGAGGCGCCCGACCACGTCACGATGCCGCGGTGCAATGGCGTGGACCAGAGCCGTTTCAGCCACAAGAATGCGAGTCCAGCCAGCGAGGTGATGATCACGAATCGCGATGCCGCGACCTCTTCTGAGTCGGCGTGACCGGCGAACTCAATCCCAAGGGAGAGCACCGCAAGAGGCACCGCCACGGCGGCAGTTGCCCCGACCGCCCTCAGGCGCGTGCGATCGAGTGCGACGCCTGCCGCGGCGACGGCGAAGAACACAAGAGCAAGCGTGTACGGCTTGACGCCGCTTTCGTCCATGCGCCACGCAATCTGAGCGACACCGACGAAGCCGACGGCGACCACCCCAAGTGATCCGCCAATGGTCGGGAACTCGTGGCGTGTCGCACGCAGGCCGAGCCACGCGAAGAAGCCAGCGAACAGGATGAGGAAGCCGGCGCGCACTACCGGCACAAAGCTGTCCCATGAGGCGGCAACGAAGACGATCGCAGCGAGGATGACGAGCGAGGCACCGGAGACGCCGAGCAGTGCGGCGGCCGAGAGCCTGCGTGCGGGCTTGTGCGCGGGCCCTGGTGCAGGCGCATGCAGCGCGGGAACCTCCTGCGCGTGGACCTCCTGCGCTGTTGCAGTGGGCGCGGCCCAGGGCTCAGCAACCGACGCGGCCGGCACAGTCACTTCCGGCACAGACGCGGCCGGTGCAGACGCTCCTGGCGCAGACGCGGCCGGCACAGTCACTTCCGGCACAGTCACTTCCGGCACAGACGCTCCCGGCACAGACGCTCCCGGCACAGCCACTCCCGCCACATGGTCGGGCGCGGGTGGCGCAGCGGACGCGGCTGTGCCCGGAACGGGCGGTGGCGGCGGCGCTGCTTGTGCCGCGTGAACACGGGGGGCGGAGAGTCGGAGGACGTCGCGCCTCTCGAGCCACTCCTCTTCGCGCTGGTCCATCAGCTCGATCGCACGCCGAGCGCGTTCGCGTTCTTCGCGAATGTGATGGATAGCGCCATTGGCATGAGCGAGGTCGAAAGCGACCTGTGCGCTGAAGCTGAGCCCGCATGCGTCGCAGTATGGGGCGCCGACGCGCAACGTGGCGCCGCAGTCCGGGCACCATTGCCCCAGTCCCCCTCGTGAGCGTGAACTCATGAATGGACCCTAGCGGAGCACCTCCCTCGAGAGTGAGAACCCGCCACCCATTCGGTGAATATCACCCATGCGGCTTGTGGACATCGTTGCCCCACGCCGGGCGCACACACAGTCACAGGGGCCTTGCCACCAGCGCCCCGCTCACTCGCCGCGCCACCAGTCCCGTGCCACCAGTCCCCCGCCCAACAACCCAAACCCCCTACGTCAACTGCCCAGCCGCGAGCCGCGCGAAGGCTCCGCCCGCCTTGAGCAACTCGTCGTGGGTGCCGGACTCGACGATGCGCCCGCCTTCCACCACGTGAATGACGTCAGCGTCTGCGATGGTCGAGAGGCGATGCGCCACCACCAATGTGGTGCGCCCCTTGGCGGCCGCATCCAGCGCCTGTTGGACAACGCGCTCGCTCACCGTGTCGAGCGCCGAGGTTGCCTCATCGAGCAGCAGCACCGGCGGGTCCTTCAACAAGACACGAGCGATGGCAATGCGCTGCTTCTCTCCGCCCGAAAGCCGGTAACCACGCTCACCGACAACAGTGTCGTATCCATCAGCGAAGCCAACGATGGCATCGTGAATGTTGGCCGCACGGCAGGCACGTTCGAGTTCTTCCATCGTTGCGTCGGGCTTGGCGTAACGGAGGTTCTCGGCGATTGTCGCGTGGAACAGATACGTCTCCTGCGTGACAACTCCGATGTGCTCGACGACCGACTCCTGGCTCAGCTTCCGCACATCCTCGCCTGCGAACAGCACCGCCCCGCCGCTCACCTCATGCAGCCGCGCAGCGAGGTACACGACCGTCGTCTTGCCAGCACCAGAGGGTCCGACAAAGGCGTGGGTCTGCCCGGGCTTCGCCACGAACGAGATGCCGTCGAGCGTTGCGGGCATATCCGGCGGCGAGTCGGGGTAGCGGAAGCTCACATCACGGAACTCGATCTGACCCAGGGGCCCAGGGGCGTCGGCGATGGTCCTCGCATCGGGCGCATCTGCAATCGCCGGCTGGAGGTCGAGGTACTCGAAGATGCGGGCAAACAACGCCCGGGAGGTCTGCACCTCAAGAGCGACGCGCATGAGTGCCATGAGGGGAAAGAGCAAGCGCGCCTGGATCGTGGTGAAGGCGACCACCGTGCCTGCGGTGATGGCGGCGTCCGCCCCATCGCCTTCCGTCAGCAACCACCCAGCCGCGAGATAGATGACCGCCGGCACCGACGACATGATGACCGTGACCAACCCGAAGAACCACTGGCCGCTCATCGCCTGCTGCACTTGCAGTCGGATCTGCGTGCGATTCTCATCGGAGTACCGCTGCGACTCGAGACGCTGGCGGTTGTAGACCTTGCTCAACAAGATGCCGCTCACGGAGAGCGTTTCTTGCGTGATCGACGTCATCTCAGACAGCGACTCTTGGGTGCGGGCGGCGATGCGTTGGCGCACCAGACCGACGCGGCGCTGCGCCACAACAAGGCCCGGCATCAGCACGACAGCAAGGAGGGTGAGCCGCCAGTCGAGCACGATCATCGCGATGAGCGAGGCGATGACAGTCGCCGTGTTGCCCACGATGCTCGACACGAAGGTCGTCAACACCCCCGCGACACCACCGACGTCGTTTTGCAGTCGGGACTGAATGACACCCGTCTTGGTACGGGTGAAGAACGCGAGTTCCATCCGCTGCAGGCGCTCGAAAAGCCTCACGCGAAGGTCGCCCGTCACGCGGTTGCCGACGCTTGACGTGAGCCAGGTTTGCCAGATCCCAAGTCCCGCCGCGCCCAAGAAGATCGCGATCATGAGGAAGACGAGCTCTGTCAGCAGCCCCATCCGTGGCGCCAACACTGCACCCGCCGCGTCCGTGGGAAAGAGCGCATGGTCAAAGATCCGCTGGACGATGAGTGGCGGCACCACGGTGAGAGCGGACGACGCGAGCACGAGGATTGCCGTGAGGATCAGGTGCCGCCGGTATGGGATGAACAGTTCGCCGACGCGCGACCATAACCGCGGGATATCGGGCGCGGCAGCATTCTCGGCGCGCAAGGTGTCAGGGTCACGACTGCCGCCGGTCAAGCCTCGCCCACTCATGCCGGAGCCTGTCGCGGCGCGGCGCGATCCGACAGGTGGATGAGACATGAGGTCAGCCTAGGTGAGGCGGCCGACAAGGACCGTGCTACGGCGTCGGCGTCCGAGCGTCGTAATTGCGGAAGGTTCGCTGCACCCGGGTCAGCACCGCGATGAGGACGATGATCGCGACACCGCCGAACAGCGTCGGGCTCCATAGCGCGAGGGCCGTCGCGAGCGCGCCAGCAAACATGTCCCCGACGCGCGGGCCACCGGTGACGACCACCATGAACACTCCCTGGAGGCGGCCACGCATCTCATCGGGTGCCGCCTGAATCAGCATTGTCTGCCGGAAGATCGCACTCACCTCATCGGCGGCGCCCATGCCCGCGAGCGCGACGCTGAGCAGGATCAGCGCCGGCCAGTACATGCCATCCCAGCCCTCGCCAGCGTCGTGCTCAATGCGTTCCATCGCGAGAGTGACGACGCCGAACATCACGACAAATCCACCAAACACCATGATCGAGCGAGAGATCGCGATGCCATGGTGGTGGACGCGGGCAACGAAGCCGGAGAAGAGGCTCGTGAGAATGGTGCCGACAGCTCCGGCCGCGGTGAGGGCGCCGACGGTGAGCGCGCCGCCGCCGACGACAATCGCCCCAAGCGCGGGGAACATGACATACGGACGGCCAAAGGTCATCGCGATGATGTCGACGATGAAGCTCATCCGGATGTTGGGCGCAGTAGCGAGGAAGGCGATGCCTTCCCGGACAACGGACCAGCCGGCATCGACCTTCTCACCGAGGCGCGGCAGCGGGGGCAGCATCCATATCCCAAGGAAGCCCGCGGTGAACAGCACTGCGTCGATCGCGAACGTCCATGGCAGGCCGACGGTGGCGACGAGGACCCCTGCGAGGGCGGGACCAAGCGTGAGCATCGCGCCGAAGGCGATGCCGTTGAGTGCGGTGGCGCGCGAGATGAGATGCTCGGGGAGGATGCGCCCGACGACGGCGCCGTGGGTTGCGCCTCGAATCGTCACCGCGACCGCGTTGACGGTGGTGACGACGTAGAAAGGCCATACGTGCGCGTGCTCGCCGCTGCGTTGCGCAACGACGTCCCACACAGACAGCGCAACGAGGGCGATCACCGACGCCCACGCGACGAGCGAGGTGGCGATGAGGACCTTTCGCCGGTCGAAGACGTCCGCGATCATGCCTCCCCAGAGGCCCGCAATGATCATCGGGATGAGCGAGATGCCGCCGACGAGCCCCACGGCGAAGGTGGAGTCAGTGATCGCGTAGATCTGAAGACCGACGGCAACGATCGACATGTGGGCGCCGATGCCAGCGATCACGTTGCCTGCCCACAGGCGGGCGAAGGCGGGGCTCTCCTTCAGCGGGGCGAGGTCGACGAGGTGGCGCTTCTTGCCGACGCTTGTGTCGCTGTGGCTGTGGCTGTGGCTGTGGGGATCGTCGTAGTCGTGGGCGTGACCCTCGGCGACGACTGCCCCCAGGTGCTCAACGACAGACTCGGGATCCGACG
>CAZRHL010000006.1:15644-17431 GCA_964600005.1 uncultured Demequinaceae bacterium | reverse complement strand
TGACCCTCGGCGACGACTGCCCCCAGGTGCTCAACGACAGACTCGGGATCCGACGGGGACGGGTCGATGGGGTCGACATTCACCACATGAGGATAAGGCGGTTGTCTCTGTCTCAACGCCCCCGGCGAACGCCGTTGCTCAGGGGCTAGTCCTTGGTGACTGTCACCTTTGCCGCGCGGCTGTCAAAGGAAAAGGCGTTGTAGCCGTCAATGAGCGACTTCTTCGTCTTGATCGTGTTGACGAGCTCCTCTTGGAGCTGCGCGTCCTTGAGCTCGTGGTGAACGACCGTCTCTGGCTTGTAGCGTGCGTGGCGGTTGCGGTACTTCGTCTTGATGCCGGCGTAGAGGAAGAAGCCAGCGGCCGGACCTGCGCCGATCAGCGCCGCGATGGCACCTCCGACGCCTGATTCGTCACTCACGCGACTCTCCTTTCATTTGCCGCTTCACTCACAGTCATGCCAGACCCGCTCAACTCGACATGTCCATGATGGCGAGCCAGATCGCGATTGGCCACGTGATGATCGAGATGCCGATCGCGGCGCCCCACGACACGGCACGAGCTTTCGCCCAGTTGATCGGCACAGAGCCCATCGTGTATCCGGTGCGACCGTTGACCGCGATGTAGTGCGTGATCTGACGCCCCTTGCGGTTTTCAACATATCCGTAGAGCCACACGGGCAGCAGCACCGAGGTCCACCGACTTCCGTGAATGTGGATCGCTTCGGCGTCCCAGCGAACGCCACGGCTGAACTTGCGAATCGAGGGCATCGCGGCGCTTCTTGCGATGGTGAGGAAATGCTGCACCGCGTAGTGCTCGACCTCGTCGATATCAAGGTCGCGACGCTCTGAAGTGAACTCATCGCCCAGGTAGTTCGCGTTGAAGCGCACCACCTTCTTCACGTCATACGGCAGGAGCGCGTTGATGATGTTGTTAGTCGAGACGTCGGAGTTGATGTTGGCCTTGCTTGAGGCCGTCTCGACGACGAGGTCATCGACTTCAAGCTTCATGTCAAGGCCGACCTTGAACACGTTGGCGGTGTACTCAGTCTCGTTGTCGTTGATCCTGCGTGTACTGATGGTGATCTCACCGAAACCGTCGAAGCGAGTCTCGATGTTGCCGTCGACCGTCATGTACGGCAGGTAGACACCCATCACGTTCTCGGGCCTGAAGGTTTCGGCGAATGCTGGCAGTGCGAAACGCTTGCGCTCCTCGGCAAAGGCCTTGATCGAGGCCATCGCCTCTGCCTTTGAGATCCGGAACGGCAGAATGCCGTCGGGGACGGCACCGTTGGGGATCCGGTTGTTGAGGGAGAGCACGCTCTTGCACCAGTGGCAGCGCGCCTTGAGGTTGTGGTCGGTGTCGATGACAACTTCGGCCCCGCAGCCCGTGCACTTGAGGGTGACGAGTGCAGCATCGTCTTCAATGTCAGCGGCGTTGGTGGAGGTGATGGTGCCCTTGAGGCGGTCGATGTTCTCGCTCAACCCGAGCGCGGCGTCGAGCGACTCGGGCTGCCACTCATAGCGGCAGAACTTGCATACGAGCGCAGTGCGCGAGGTCACGAAGGCAACGTCTGAACCGCCGCATTGGGGGCACTTGTTGACTCCGTCGTCTCCTCCGGCGGGAGTGGCGACTTTGAGCGAGTCGGCTTCGTCTGCCTCTGCCGCACCGGCGGCTTCCTTGAGGGTCTCAAGGAACTGCTCGGCCGGGTTCACCGAGTTCGGGTCCGCCACGGCGCCTACGCCATCGTTGTTGGTCACGTTGTCACTGGTCACGTTGTCACTGGTCAC
>CAZRHL010000006.1:12678-15544 GCA_964600005.1 uncultured Demequinaceae bacterium | reverse complement strand
TGGTCACGTTGTCACTGGTCACGTTGTCACTGGTCACAGCGTGGCCACCTCACCAAAGGACATCTCTCGCCTCGCCTGCGGGCGCCCGCTAGATGCCCAGCGCCTTCTTCTTGAGGGCCTCGTAGTCCTCTTCGTTGATGAGACCGTCGTCAAGCATCTTCTTGTACTGGGCGAGCTGGGCTGCAGGGTCTGCTTGGGCTGCGGCCTCGGTGCCGCCGCCACCGGCGCCAACGAGGTTGCCCATGGCGCTCATGCCCATGCCCATCATGGCGAGGCCAGTGCCGCCACCGGTTTCGCCCGCCGACTCGACGCCGCGCGCAACCGACTGCTTGAGGAATGCGTCGCCGCGACGGCCGCCAAGGGCGTCGGCCTTGCGGACGTCGGACAGCAGTGCCGTCGTGTCCTCGTCGTACTCGATCGAGATGATCGTTGCGGACGAGATCGACAGACCGCGCTGCTCGGTCCAGTGGTAGTTCGCCTCGATCTCGGCGCTCAGCGACTGCGCGAAGCCGACAGCGTCGGACTGGATGCGCGTGATGCGGGCTTCGCGGTCGGGGCTGTTGACGTAACGAGAGAAGGCGCCTGCGAGTGAGCCGACGACCTCGTTGAACAGCTGCGACGAGACGGGGTTCTCGACCTGAGTGAGGTCGAAGACGGGGGCGTTGGCCGAGATGTACTGCACGGGCACAACGGTCTTGATGAAGAGAATCGGATCGACGATCTTCAGCACATAGGAACCGCGCGTCACGGCACCGGCCTGGGCGCCCAAGTATGAGTCGTCCCAGTAGATGGGGCCCTGGGTGCCAAAGAGATTGTTGGGGATCTCCTTGAGGTTGACGTAGAAGGCGAGCTGCTGGGTGCCAGGCTGGCCGGCGAACTTGAAGCGTTCCCAGGAGGTCTTGAAGGTCGAGCTGAGGATGCCGCCGCCGGAGAACACGGACTTCGAGTTCTGGTCGGCGTTGTCGTAGCGGTAGGCACCCGGTTCGTTGATGAAGCCGGTGACGGCGCCGTCTTGGAAGGTGAGGAGGCCGTAGCCCTCGGGCACCACGATGTTGGAGCCATTCGAGATGATGTTCTCGGACGCGTGCGTGTTCTCGCCCCGGCCAGCGTTCGTACGCTGCACGACTGCAGGGAACACCGCGGCGGTGTCCGAGACGTTCGTGGGCGGAACCAAGAAGTCAAGCCACTGGTCACCAAAGCTCGACTTCAGCGCGTCAACACCAGCGCTTGCCAGAATTCGAATGAAGCCCACGTTTGCTCCTGTCGTTCGTCAGGCGATCCGGGTTCTCCGGTGCTCGCCTCTCCCCACCATCTTTTCGGGGCGCACCCCGGCCGAGAGCATCCTTGCTCGCGCTGTCCTCGACGCGAGAAACCTACCACGCAGGGTCTCACGCCCCAGGGAGCATCTGCCCCACCCGCTGGCAGCCAGCCAGCCCGGGGCACAGTTCAACCCAAAACCGAGATCACCCATCACGCCGCGACATCGAACCTCGCTCTCCCACCCAACCTCGTCTTCTCCCTTCCACCTACCGTGGGCGGAGGCTCGAACGAGACATGCCCGTTTTCAACACGAATCGTCCAGCCGTCTCGGTGCACGCGATGATGGCATCGCGCGCACAGCAACACCCCGTTGCTCAAGTCAGTTGGACCCGCATCTCGCTCCCACCATCTGATGTGGTGAGCTTCGCACCACGATGGAGGCGCATGGCACTGCGCACACCCACCATCGCGCTCGACCAGGGCGAGCCGTTGCGCAGGAGTGAAGAGCCGTTTCGCACGGCCCCAATCGAGCACCTCCGATTCCCCTGACAAGATCGCGGGGATGAGCTCTGCATCGGCGGCGAGGGCGCGAATCTGTTGCGCGCTCACGGGCTGGGGCAGGCCGTCGACTTCACCCAAGCCGACGCCTGCAGCCAACGCCTCATGCGAAATCCGCACGACGACAGTGGTCTTGACACCAGATGTGGGCGATTCACAATCCAGCATGTGCCGAAACGCCGCAACGAGCATGTCTGCACGCATCTGCCCCGGCGTGCGGCGGTCCGAATCGGGATTGGCACGGCGCTCCTGCATCGCCCTGCGCACGCCCGCGTCGAGCACAGCCCGCAAGGACGCGGAGTCGACGGGCGTGAGGCGAGCGGTCATCGTCACCATGCCGTCGGCGTCGTCGGTGAAGACGACGTGACGCGCGTTGCGTTGCTGCTCTTCGCGGTCCGCCCAGGCCTGCGGATCTGCATGCGCCTGAGCACGCCACACCAGTTCCCGCACGCGATGTAGTGGCAAACCCGGCGCCTTGCTGAGAGCCTTCGCCAACAACCCAGCCGACCGTTCCGTGTCAGGAACCTTGTCAATCGCACTCGTCAAGAGGGCCGCGACATCTACACCGACGCTTCCCGCACGCACACGTTCCGCGAGCTGCCGGCGAAGGCGTCCAAGGGGCGTCCCCTGCCCCACACCCCCCAGGCCACCATCGACTGGTGCCCCACCGTGCTCGCACGGCGCGTCATCGAGCCTGTCGCGTGGCTGCACGCCATCGTCGCCGCCGCCGTGAGGAACACCCACACCAGCGTCGGCCGCGAGCAAGTGTCCGGTAGAGACGTACCTGCCCGCTTCCGCGAACGAGCCACCGGTGGTACTCGCGATCAACTCCCGCGCTGACCGGAAGCCTTCGCGTGCAGCCAAGCCGGCCGCGCCATCCTCGGGTTGCGGGCGGCGATCAATCTCACCCGCCACGAGCGCCATGAGCACGTCCGACTCGCGGCGCACCGCAGCCAGCCGCGCAGCGAGATCGAGCAGGTCAGCCCGGCCCAGACGACCAACATCAACGCGATCATCAGCAGGCAGCGCAGCGACCGCCGCCCGCAAA
>CAZRHL010000006.1:2525-12578 GCA_964600005.1 uncultured Demequinaceae bacterium | reverse complement strand
CCGGCCGACGCCAGGGCGGCAAGACCGGCCGACGCCAGGGCAGCAAGACCGGCGGACGCCACGTTCCACGACGCCACCCGCACGAACCCGCACGAACTCGCACGAAACCGTGCGAACCATCACGAACACGGCCCGCTCGTCCACTCCTCGCGAAACACCACGCCGCGCCACCACTCCCGTGACAGAATCGCCCTCATGCCAGGTACCAACCTCACGCGCGCCGAGGCCGAGGCCCGCGCCGCCATCGTCTCTACCGAGACCTACGACATCGTGCTCGACCTCACCACGTCCGAGCAGACCTTCCGGTCAACCACCACTGTCCACTTCACCGCCACCCCCGGCGAGGACACCTTCATCGATCTCATCGCACCCACGGTGCATTCGATCACTCTCAACGGCACTGACCTTGACCCGGCGCACCACTTCAACGACAGCCGCATCAGCCTGCCGAACCTCCAGGCGAACAACACCCTCACGGTTGTCGCTGACTGTGCCTACATGAACACGGGCGAGGGGCTCCACAAATTCACTGACCCGGAAGACGGCGAGGTGTACCTCTACTCCCAGTTCGAGGTCGCGGACACCCGCCGCGTCTACGCCGTATTCGAGCAGCCCGACCTCAAAGCCGAGTTCACTTTCACCGTGACCGCGCCCGAACACTGGCATGTGTTGAGCAACTCCCCCGCCACAACGTCGCCAGCGGATGGCACCATCACCATCGCAGGCACTGCTCGCGGCAAGACCACGTGGTCTTTCGCTCCCACCACCCGCATCCCCTGCTACGTGACAGCCGTCGTCGCCGGCCCGTACCACGAGGTGAAGGGAACCGTGGAGTCCCGCAAAGGCACGCTCAGCGCAAATGTGTACTGCCGCAAGGCGCTCGCGCCGTACCTTGACGCGGACGTCATCCTCGATGACACCCAAAAGGGCTTCACCTTCTACGAAGAGAAGTTCCAGATGGACTATCCCTTCGAGAAGTACGACCAGATCTTCGTCCCCGAGTTCAATGCGGGCGCGATGGAGAACGCTGGCTGCGTCACGTTCCTCGAGGATTACGTCTTCCGCAGCAAGCCTGCCCAGGCTCGCGTCGAGCGACGCACCGTCACCGTGCTGCACGAGCTCGCCCACATGTGGTTCGGTGATCTCGTCACGATGAAGTGGTGGAACGACCTGTGGCTCAATGAGTCCTTCGCCGAATTCACGTCCACTCTCGCCACTGTCAACACGACCAAGTGGGTGAACAACTGGGTCACGTTCAACTCTCTTGAGAAGTCGTGGGCGTACCGCCAGGATCAGCTCCCGAGCACGCACCCGATCATGGCCGAGATCCGCGACCTCGAGGATGTCGAGGTCAACTTTGACGGCATCACATACGCCAAGGGCGCTTCGGTTCTCAAGCAGCTCGTCTACTTCGTCGGCGAAGACCAGTTCTTCGAGGGCGTCGCGGAATACATGCGCAAGCACCACCACGCGAATGCCACGCTCGCGGACCTCCTCACTGAGCTGGAGAAGGCCTCGGGCCGTGACCTCGCGCGCTGGTCTGACGTGTGGCTCCAGAAGGCGGGCGTCAACACGCTCCGTCCCGTCATTGAGACGGACGACGCTGGGGTCATCACCCGCTTTGCCGTCGCCCAGGAGGCACCGGCCGAGTGGCCGACGCTGCGCCCGCATCGTCTGGTCATCGGCGGCTACGACAACGTGGAGGGCGTGCTGACACGCACGGTCGCAATCGAGACGGACATCGACGGCGAGCTCACCGAGATCCCCGAGCTCGTCGGCACGAAGCGCCCCGCACTCATCCTGGTGAACGACGACGATCTCGCCTATGCGAAGGTTCGCCTCGACGACGCGTCGCTCGCCACTGCGGTCGAGTCGGTCGCCGATCTCGCACCGCTTGCCCGCTCGATGGTGCTGAGCGCCGCGTGGGACATGACGCGTGACGCCGAGATGCCTGCACGCCAGTTCATTGACCTTGTGCTCGGCTGCATCGGCACGGAGTCCGAGTCCTCGACGGTGCTCGTGCTTCTGCGCCAGCTCACGACGGCCCTCACGCTGTACGTCGCGCCTGAGGCTTCGCAGGAGGCGACGGAGCACGCGGCCGACGCGTTGTGGCGCCTGGCGGTCGAGTCCGAGCCCGGTTCGGACAGCCAGCTTCAGTTCGTGCGTGCCTTCGCTTCGCTTGCGACCACGGAGCCGCAGCTGGACAACGTGCAGGCGCTTGTCGACGAGAAGATCTCGTTCGACGGTCTCGCCATTGACGCCGACCTCACGTGGGATCTGCTCATCGCGCTTGTCGCAGGCGGCCGTGCCGGCGAGCTTGCGATCGAGCTGCAGCTGACGAAGGACGCCACCGCCTCGGGTGAGCGCCGCGCGGCGCATGCGAAGGCGGCACTGCCCACCCCTGAGGCCAAGCGTGCCGCGTGGGACGCCCTCATCAACGCTCCTGAGGGCAAGGACCTGCCGAACGCGATCCAGTTCGAGACGACGGCTGGCTTCAACCACGTCCACAACCCGGACCTCATCGCACCATTCGTTGACGACTACTTCTCCATGCTTCGCCGCATCTACACGGAGAAGACGAACGAGATGGCCGCCAACCTCATTGAGGGCCTCTACCCCACCCTGCAGGCAGGCCGCATCGAGGACATTCAGGACCGGGCCGACGCGTGGCTTTCCGCCAACGCCGACGCTCACGACGCTTTGAAGCGCCTTGTCATCGAGGGCCGCGATGGCGTCCGTCGCGCCCTCGAGGCTCAGGCCGTTGACCGCGCGGCGACGTGGGGCATCGTGACGGGCACTGACGGAGCCGAGTCGTAACGGGACTCAAGCTAAGCGCCGGCGCGAGGTTGTCTTCGCGCCGGCGCTTTCTTGTCCATGCAATGTCAGGTCGTCAGTTGCGACGGCGGATTCTGTTGATGACGCCGACGAAGGGGCTTGGCCTCATCACAAGGACGAAGCCGATGAGAGCGAGGATGCCGCCAAGCACCGGCTGCTCGAGTCGGTTCCATACGTTGGCGCCACCGAGCAACAGTCCGAGTCCCACCAACATGACGATCCACTCGGTACCGCCAGTGGCACCGCGGCGCCCGGCGACCGGTCGCGCGTTGTGGGCGGCGCGGGGCGAACTCGCCGCACTCGACGCAAGCTCCGCAGTCGGCGCGAGTGGCATATCTGCGGGTGTCGAAGGCTGCGAATACCCAGGTGTCGCGGCCGCGACCTCGACCACGAGGTCAAGGCGCCGCGCAAGGGCCGAGGTGCGGACGTCGTGCTTGTGCGTCACTCCCACCACAGCGCTCTGATCCCAGGCGACCCTCATGCCGATGTCCGCATGTCTCGCGAGGATCAGCGCGACAGACGGAGTGACGACTGCCCGAGCGGCCTGCTCATCGTCGGCTCGCAGACGCCATGCGCGATCGAAGTCGTCGACTCCGATCTCAATGTCCTGCGCACCCGCGCGCACCAGCATGTCTTCGAGACCGCGCTGCGGCAAGACCTCGACGTAATGCGACGTCGGCCGTGCAGACGTGACGGCGACAATCGTGTTCCGCGTGATCTCCGGGTTCTTGCTTGTCCCGCTGTTGACGAAGTAGTGAAGCACCTCCACCTGCTGGCCCCGGTACGTGCCACACCATCCCGCCATCACGCGGTGCCGGCCTGACCGCGACAGCGGGTCGATCCGGAAGCCTTTCGAGAGCGTGGTGACACCTGTCCGTTCGAGTCCGATCGCGGTGGCCCACGCATCGACCTCAAGCAGCGCCCGTTTCATCACGCTGTTCATCCAGCCCGCGATGACGCCCATGTAGATGACCGCGGTGATGCATCCGAGCACGCCCAGCCACACCCCTGTGGATCCCGAGATATCCGCGTACTCATCGGTAAGCAGCACAAAGAGAATCGGCGCCACGAAAGCGAGCGCGCCGCCCACCCAGAACACGATGACCTTGAACAGTCCCGAGTTTGCGAGCCGGAAGGAAACTGTGTCAGCGGCAGGTCGCTTGGATTCGGTTGGCGTCATGACTCCCCCTCAGTGACGTCGCACACCACTTTGCGGCATGCGCCAAACCCTAGTCCTTGTGGTCGATCACGCGCGATAGTGAGTTGACAAGCTCGAACCGACGCTCGAGCTCTGCCACGTCCGCGACCACCCCCGGCTGAGCCGTCACCACCTCGCCAGCACCGAGGGACACCGCCAAGCCCTCCGCATCGGCCGCCATGAGCCGACGCTGGACGGACTCGGTCATCAAGCGCTCGGCTGCCGCAGCGTCGGCCGCGTAGACCGCCCACTGGGCCGCGAAGGCGCCCGAACCGATGTCGCACCGGGGCGCGAGCGCCGCGCCGTCGACCGCCATCACCCAATCCGCCGGTTGCACCAGCACCGGACCGTCCTTTGCATTCACCGCACAGCGGATCCGGGTCATGACAGGCGGCAGATCAGTGAGGGCGCGTCTCGCGAGGCGGAGCACCTCGACTGTCACAGCGCCGCCCTCCCCCGCGCCTTCGAAGCGTCCCACCACGGCAGGGTCGGTCACGGGGACGTAGGACAAGCCGTGACCCTCACACCAGTGCGCAAGATCGACCATCGCGTCACGGCGCCCACCTCGAGCAAGCGCCCACACCGCGCCGATCACGACGGCGGCGCCGATTGCGGCGAGCACGTAGGGATCGACCTGGCCGAGGTCCAGGCCTCCCTCGGTTGCCGCAAGCGCGATGGTGTCCACGCGGCCAACTTAGTCGCCCCACGCACGTGGCAATGTGACCGGGTCAAAGTCCCGGTGAAGGCGTGCCACACTCGACATATGCCCGGCATGAATCTCACCAAGTCCGAGGCCCAGGAACGCTCGGCCGTGGTGTCGAACACGAACTACACCGTCTCTTGGGATTTCACGGACGAGGGCGACCGCTTTCGCACCTCCACCCGCATCAGCTTTGACACCCCGGATGGCGCCTCGACCTTCCTCGACTGCACCGCTGAGGAGGTGACCCGGATCGTCCTCAACGGCACCGAACTCGACCCCCGCAGCGTCGTCTCGACGGGCCGTATCGCTCTTGAGAACTTGCGCGCCCACAACGAGGTTGAGATCGACGCCGCCTTCGCGTACCGCGTGGACGGCCAGGGCATTCACCGTTTCATCGACCCCGAAGACGGCGAGGTCTATCTCTACAGCCAGTTCGCGGCAGTCGACGCGCGCGCAGCCTTCCCATGCTTTGACCAGCCCGACATCCGCGGCACGTTCGCGATCACCGTGACCGCCCCGGCACGCTGGCACGTCGTCTCCAACTACCCGAGTGCTGGCCCTCAGCGTGTGGCTGGCGCCGCCACCAGCGTCGGCGGCATCGACGACGCCGTACACCGCTGGTCCTTCGAGACGACCCCTGCCCTGCCCACCTATGTGGCAGCCGTTGTCGCTGGCCCGTACGCCTACGAAAGCGGCACGCTGCTGTCGCGCAAGGGGGAGATCCCCACGCGCGTCTTCGGCCGCAAGAATCTCGCTTCCCACCTCGATGCTGACGAGATGATTGCGACCGTCCAGGCCGGCATCAACCTGTATGAGCGCGTCTTCGACACCGAGTACCCCTACGCGAAGTACGACCAGATCTTCGTCCCCGAGTACAACCTCGGCGCAATGGAAAACGTGGGCTGCGTGACGTTCTCGGAAGACCGTCTTCTCTTCCGCTCACGCCCGTCTCAGGCGCTCCGCCAACAGCGCGTCAACATCGTCCTTCACGAGCTGAGCCACATGTGGTTCGGCAATCTCGTCACAATGCGCTGGTGGGATGACCTCTGGCTCAATGAGTCCTTTGCCGAGTTCGTCGGCACCTGGGCCACCGAGCAGGCGACACCGTGGACGGACGCATGGGTGACCTTTGGCGCCTCGCGAAAGTCGGTTGCGTACATCCAGGATCAGCTCCCCACCACCCACGCGATCGTGACGGAGATTCCAGATGTCGAGGCGACGGTGAGCGCCTTCGACATGATCACCTACGCCAAGGGAGCGGCCGCTCTCAAACAGCTCGCCGCGCACGTTGGCGAGGACGCCTTCTTTGGAGGAGTCGCGACATATCTCAAGCGCTATGCCTTCGGCAATGCGACGCTCGCGGAGTTCTTGGCAGAGGTGGAAAAGTCCGCTGGCACCGACCTAGGCCCTTGGGCGAGCGCTTGGCTTGAGACTCCTGGCGCCACCACCTTGCGCCCCGTTGTCGAGGCGGACGACGCCGGGCTCATCACCTCTTTCGCCGTCGCGGAGGACGTGCCAGAGGCATTCCCCACCCACCGGCCTCACCGGATCACGATCGCGGGCTACCGCCACCGTGAGGGCACGTTCGAGCGAGCGTGGGCGGCGGACGCCTCGCTCACCGGAGCACTCACTGCGGTCGAGGATGTGGTGGGTCGCGAGCGCGCCGACCTCATCCTCGTGAACGATCTCGACCGCACCTACGCGAAGACGCGCCTCGACGAGACCTCTCTCGACACGGTCACCGGCTACATCGCGCACCTCACCGAGCCGATGGCGCTGGCCTCGGTGCTCGACTCGCTGTGGCACATGTGCCGCGATGCTCACCTTCCTGCCGAGCACTACATCGACGCCGTGCTGACGGCGATGCCGCAGTTCACCAACTCGGAGACCGCTGAGAGCCACCTGCGCACCCTTGCCGTGGCGCTCAGCCGCTACGTGTCTCCCGCGCGCACCCACGCCGTAGGTGAAGCCGTCGCCGAACGCCTGTGGGAGATTCTCGAGAGCGCTGCGCCGGGTTCGGACCTCCAGTTGCAAGCGGTGCAGGGCTTCGCCCGTTTCGCCGCGACGCCCACCCAAGGCGCGCGCCTCGCCGATCTGCTCGATGGCGCTGATCGCCACAACGGGCTTGAGGTCGATACCGATCTCGCATGGGACTTGCTGACGGGCATGGTGGCCGTCGGCGCCGGTGGGCGCGGCTCGATCGCCGCTCGCCTCGCCCAGGATCCTGGCGCGATCGGTCAGCGACGCGCTGCGGGCGCGCAAGCGGCCATCGGCAAGCTCGATGCGAAACAGACCGCATGGGAGTCATTGGTGAGGCCGGCGGCTCCGGTGCCCAACGCGGTGCAATACGAGATCGCCGCGGGCCTCGCGCGCGCAGTCGATCCTGCGATGATGGCGCCGCTCGCCACCACGATCCTCGATGACCTCCGCGCGTACTACGAGGCGAACGAGGGGTGGGTGGGCGCACGTGTTGCCCGCTCGGTCTTTCCGACGTGGGCGACAGGCCGTGTCGACGCTCTCGACACGCGCATCGAGCGGTGGCTTGCCGACAATGCGGACGCGCCATCGGTCCTCATCAAGATCGTCACCGAAGGCCTCGATGACGTCCGGCGTGCGATGGCGGCGCAGGCGGTCGCCTGAGTCGGGTTCCGTGCCTAACGCGCGGTGCGGATTGCTGCGACGAGTCGCTGCAGGCGCGGGTGGTCGAAGAGATCGTCGAGCAGCACGGGAACACCATTGCGGTCGGTGAGCGGGATGCGCCAGTTCGGGTACTCGAGATACGTGCCGGGGACGTTCTGCGCGCGCATGTCGCCCACGGCGTCGGTGAGCGCGACCCCGGTCAGCAGCGCTGGCGAGCTGAGAACAAGGCGATGGATGCCGGCGATGACGTCCTCGTCGTTGTAGTCCGGAATCATGAGCCCGCGCTCCTTCAGCATGCCCAAGAGGAGGTCGCGTTCGTGGCGCGCCGCCGCGCGGGCTGCCTCGACGTCGGATGCGAGGCCGAGTTCTGCCCGCATATCGACATGGGTGCTGGCGACCATCTGCGCCGTCGTCGGCAGATCGTGCGTGGTGACTGTTGCGAGGGTGTCGCGGCGGTAGTACTCCGGCGGGGTGAAACCACCGTCGTCCTCGCGCTCGAACCACATGACCGAGGTGCCGAGCACACCGCGGGAATGCAAGTACTCCCGCACCCACGGCTCCACGGTGCCAAGGTCCTCACCGATGACCATCGCGCCAGCGCGGTGCGCCTCAAGCACGATGATTCCCACGAGCGATTCGTGATCGAACTGAACGTACGTGCCGTCGCTCGCGTCGTGACCGGCCGGGATCCACCACTGACGGAACATCCCGAGAATGTGGTCGATGCGAACCGCCCCGGTGTGGCGCACTGCCGCACGCACCACGTCGCGGAACGGCACATAGGCGGAGGCCTCGAGCGCGCGCGGCTGCCACGGCGGCTGCGACCAGTTCTGGCCTGCCGGGCTGAAAGCATCCGGAGGGGCACCGACCGTCATGCGTGAGGCAAGCACCCGGTGAAGGCTCCACGCATCGGCTCCCTGGGGGTGCACGCCCACGGCAAGGTCACCGATGACGCCGATGGCCATGCCTGCCTGTACCGCTGCCGCTTGGGCGGCGGCGGCCTGCTCATCGGCGATCCATTGCATCCATGCGTGGAACAGGACGCGTTCCGCGTTGGCGTCTCGCCACGCGGCCACACCCGGTGACGATGATGTCGCGAGCTCGGCAGGCCATTCGCGTTCGCTGTGCTGCTCAGCGATGGCGGCCCACGTCGCGTAGTCCTCGAGCGCCTTTCCCTCTCGCATGCAGTACGCCTGGAACTGCGCCTCGCGGCCCGGAGAACGCGGGGCCTCGTAGACCTGCTCAAGAGCAGCCAGCTTGGCGCGCCACGTCTCATCGCGATCAAGCAGAGCGTCTGTCTCATTCGCGCGGCTCGGCCGCTCGGACTCCCACTCGATCACGGCGCGCTGCTGAGACGGCACGTATGCCACCTCGGGAATGTCCTCGACGCGGATGTACATCGGCGCGATGAAGCGGCGTGAGCTCGGCAGGTAGGGCGAGGCGCTGATCGGCGGCACCGCCTCATTCGCATGCAGCGGGTTGATGAGGACGAAGTCCGCCCCGGCACGGATCTTTGCGAGTGAGCACAGGTCAGCGAGATCCCCCAGATCGCCGATCCCCCACGAGCGGCGCGAACGCACCGAGTACAGCTGCGTCATGAATCCCCAGGGACGGTGATTCTCGACGTAAGCGGGAACGTCAAGTCGTTCCGGCGTGACCACCACGTAGCCGCGGCCACGCGAGCCGGGGAACGACGCCTGCACGACATGCCAGCCAAGCGGGAGGTCTGCGGGCACGCGGAACGTCGCACGCCCCACGAGGGCGCCTCCGACGGAACGAGGCTCCCAATACTGATCAACCTGCTCGAGCTCAACCTCGCCGCCGTCTTCGAGACGCACAACGGTGCTGACGGCGGCGCCGTGGGGCACGTGCACATGAATGTCGCGGACGCGGCCGGTGCGGATCACCGTCACCGGGGGCACGATGCGCTTCCAGATGTAGTCCTCGAGATCAACGAGGGATCGACGGCATTGCTGATCCGTCTCGGCCGCAATCCCCATGGCCGCGAGCGCCGCAACGATGGCGGCGCGCGAACACCGCACATGTGTGCCGTCGATGAGGTGCGCTTCTGTCGCGACGCCGCAAGCGCGCGCGAGCGTGACAAGGGCCTCGGACGGCAGCTGGCCGGCGCTGTTGTCGCTCACGTCCCCATCCTGCCAGGTTCGCGTTCCATTTACGGCGGCCTCGCCGCTCCACATTAGGGTGGATCCATGGTCACCATGCTTTTCGCGCTTCCGACCAACGCCTCCACTGACCCCGCGAGCGACTCTGACGGCTCGGTGTGGAGCTCCTGGGCACGCTCGGCGCTCGACGGTGCCCCCGATTGGGTGCAGGACCTCGCTGGGTCGGCACTCGGCATCGGCGCCGCCTTGATCGGCGCACTCATCATGTGGATCGTGGGCCGGCTCGCGATTCGGACAGTGACCCGCGGCATCGAGTCCGGCACCCCGTTGAGCCGTCGCGCACGGCGCGCATTGGAACGCACCCGCATTGACATCCCCCCTGTCGACCCGCAGGAGCTGCGCCTTGCCGCGACGCGCCGCCGTCAGCGGGCCAACACGATCGGCGCCGTGCTGAGGTCCGCCCTCGCTGTCATCATCGCCGCCGTGCTCGTCGTCATGGCGCTCGACATGATCGGACTGCCCGTCGCACCGCTTCTTGCCTCCGCGGGGATCGT
>CAZRHL010000006.1:0-2425 GCA_964600005.1 uncultured Demequinaceae bacterium | reverse complement strand
CAGTGGGCCGTCATGCGCGCCGTCCGGCTCGAGATGCGTCGCATCTTCGCCGAACGTGGCATTCGCTTGGCAGTGCCCGACCAGACGCTCATCATGGGCACTCCCGCACCTCAGGACATCCTGGCGCAGCAGACATCCGACGACGAGGACGATGCCTCATGAGCACGGCCCCCGAGCCGACTCCTGGCATGACCGTAGGCGGCGGACCCACCCAGGAGCCCGGACAGAGCTTCTTCGAGGCCGTGGGCGGTCACCCGACATTCAGCGCGATCGTCAAGCACTTCTATCAAGGAGTGCGGACGGACCCGATCCTCGCGCCGATGTACCCGGCCCATGACCTGGAGGGCGCTGAAGAACGCCTCACGTTGTTCCTTGAGCAGTACTGGGGAGGTCCCACGACCTACTCCGACACGCGCGGGCACCCACGCCTGCGGATGCGTCACCAGGGTTTCCATGTCAATCCGGAGGCGCGAGACCATTGGTATGCCTTGATGCGAGAGGCCGTGCTCGCACAGCAGCTTGCACCACTGCACGAGGCCACGCTGCTCGACTACCTTGAGCGTGCCGCCCACTCGCTCATCAACACTTTTGAGCCGACGCCGGGCACAGATCAGACCTGAGTCGCGACGAGCGACCGCTGACGCGCTATAGCCTCGTGGGATGACACACATCGAGGACCCGCGGGCTCACGAAGCCGTCAGCGCCGGCCTGTCAGCGCTCACCTTGCGCCGTGTAGCCGACACCACCTTTGAAGGCGACTCATTGCCGATGCCCGGAGGGCGGGTCTTCGGCGGTCAAGTGATTGCGCAAGCGGTGCTTGCCGCCGGCCACACAGTGGAGGAGGAACGCGCTGTTCACTCGATGCATGGCTACTTTCTCCGTGCCGGAGATGCGAAGAAGCCGATCACCTTCGAGGTGGACATCCTCCGCGACGGACGGTCCTTCTCAGCGCGGCGCACCCATGCGATTCAAAACGGCGTGCCGATTCTGTCGATGATCGCGTCATTCCAGCTGCCGCAAGAGGGCCCCGAACACCACGTGTCGATGCCGGAGGTGCCGCCGCCGGATGCGGTGACGTCCGGTATCGACGTCCTCACCCCGCACGCAGGGCATCCCGTCGCCGACTTCTGGCTCAACTCCGCCCCTTTTGACGTGCGCCACGTTGAAGGCTCGATCCTCGTCGAGCCCGATCCTCGGCCCAAGCAGTACCAGACGGCGTGGCTGCGCCTGCGGGAACCGATCGAGGCGAACGATCTCACCCACCGGGCGCTCATTGCCTTTGGCTCGGACCAGGTGATGCTTGAGCCCGCACTTCGCCGCCACGGGGCCTCGTGGTCAACGCCGGGTATGGCGTTCGCGAGCCTCGATCACGCGATGTGGTGGCACCGTCCGGCACGCGCTGATGAGTGGCTGCTGTTTGTTCAGGACTCCCCCACCTCACAAGGCGGGCGCGGACTCACCGGCGCATGGGTGTTCAGCGAAGACGGTCGCCTCGTCGCCTCTGTCTCGCAAGAGGGAATGCTCCGCATGCCCGCTCTCGACTGACGCCGAGGACCAGCGAGTTTATCAACTCTTTACACAAATCGTTGATGTAGAGAAGAAATCTTGGTACGGTGGCAAAGCCGCTTGGCCGGTGCACTGGTACCCCGAGTGGCAATGACAAGCCCAGGCCTCAGGCCTCTGCGCGTGCGCGCGAGGCCATGGCTGAGTGTGAGTGCGTTGCTCAAGCAGCGCCCGCGGGCCCGTGATTGCCGTGCGACGGCTGCGAGTCCCTCGTCTTAGTCGAGGCCGTTACCCATGCCCTCTGCCAACGGCACAGGGCTGCGCGAGGACGACGTGAGCGACACGATTGCGGTCAGAGCTGAGGGGCTCTTCAAGGTATTTGGCAAGCAACCCGAAAACGCCGTGGCACGGCTGCGTCGGGGCACTCCCCGTGACGCGCTTGGAAGCGGCGTCACCGCCGCCGTCATCGACGCCTCCTTCGACGTGCACGAAGGCGAGATCTTTGTCGTCATGGGCTTGTCCGGCTCTGGCAAGTCGACCCTCATCCGCATGCTGAACGGCCTCCACGAGACGACAGCGGGCTCGGTCTACATCTACGGAGACAAGATCACCGACACCTCACAGAAGGAGTTGCGCGAGATTCGCCGGCGGCGCGTATCGATGGTCTTTCAGCATTTTGCGCTTCTTCCCCACCGCACCGTCCTCGACAACGTCGCCTATGGACTCGAGATCCAAGGTGTCTCCCGAAGCGAGCGCCAAAAGAGGGCACGCGAACTCACCGCATTGGTCGGCCTGTCCGGCTGGGAGCACCACTACCCGAAAGAGCTCTCGGGAGGCATGCAGCAGCGAGTTGGGCTTGCGCGCGCCCTCACCGCCGACACCGACGTGTTGCTGATGGACGAGGCGTTCTCCGCGCTTGACC
>CAZRHL010000005.1:31595-36725 GCA_964600005.1 uncultured Demequinaceae bacterium | reverse complement strand
AGAGGCATACGGCTCAAACCCGTACCAGTGTGGGTTCGAATCCCACTCGGGGCACTCCGCCACAGGCTTGACGGCATATCCCCGGTCTGGCTCCACATCCTTCGCCCTGATGACGCCGCAGCGTCGCGCGGCGCGGTGCGACGTCACCCCTCCTCGCGCCATACTCATCGATATGGCTGATAAGCGCTCTTCTCGCTCCCCCGCGGCGACCCGCCACATCGCACTCGTCGCGCATGACAACAAGAAGTCCGATCTCCTGCAATGGGCACGCTTCAATCGCGGCACCTTGTCCCAGCATCACCTGTATGCGACCGGCACCACCGGAACGATGCTGTCGGACGAGCTCGGTCTCCCGGTGCACCGCTTCCTCTCCGGACCCATCGGCGGCGACCAGCAGATCGGGGCGAAGATCGCCGATGGGTCGATCGACATGCTCGTGTTCTTCTGGGACCCGCTCTCTGCCCAGCCACATGATCCCGACGTCAAAGCACTGCTGCGGCTCGGAGCGGTATGGAACATCCCCATGGCCTCCAACGTCGCCACAGCTGACTTCCTCATCTCCTCGCCGCTGTTCTCAGCACACTACGAGCGGGCAGTGCCCGACCTCGGTCCACGCGATTGGCATGACTTGGCTGACGAGCGGTAGGCCCGCTCACCGCGCAGACGACGAGGGCCCGTAGGCGATTCGCCTACGGGCCCTCGTCACGCACCGGCAAGATCAGGAGCGAACCTGACCCACCTTGTGCACAAAGATCGAGTTCGTGGTGCCGGGAACGCCGATGGGCGTACCGCTCACCACGACGACGTAGTCGCCGTCCTTCGCGCGACCGGTCTCCTTGAGGAGACGGTCGACAATGGCGACCATCTCATCAGTGGTGTCTGCGTGATCGACAACCTCGACCTGCACGCCCCACGACAGCGCGAGACGACGTTGGGTCTCCTCGCGCGGGGTCAGCGCAATCATCTTGGTCTCCGGGCGCAGACGAGCCATGCGCTGAGCCGAGTCACCGGACTGCGTGAAGGTGACGATGTAGTTGACACCGAGCTTCTCCGCGATGTCAGCGGCAGCTTGCGTGACAGCACCACCGCGGGTCTTCGGAATCGAGGTGTACGGCGCGAAGCGGTCGCGGCCCTTCACCTCGGTGTTCTTGATGATGCGAGCCATCGTCTCGACCGTGATGATCGGGTAGTCACCGACCGAGGTCTCACCCGAGAGCATGACGGCGTCTGCGCCATCGAGGATCGCGTTCGCGCAGTCGGAGGTCTCGGCACGGGTCGGAACCGGTGAGTGCGTCATGGACTCGAGCACCTGAGTCGCCACAATGACCGGCTTGGCTTGCGAGCGGCACAGCTCGATGGCACGCTTCTGAACGAGCGGCACCTCTTCGAGAGGCAGCTCAACGCCAAGGTCACCACGCGCTACCATCACGCCGTCGAACGCGTCGACGATCTCCTCAAGGTTGTCGACCGCCTGCGGCTTCTCCACCTTGGCGATGACAGGAATGGTGCGTCCTTCTTCGGACATGATGCGGGCGACGTCCGCATAGTCCTGTGCGCTGCGCACAAAGGACAGCGCAATGAAGTCAGCGCCAAGCTTGAGCGCCCAACGCAGGTCATCCTCGTCCTTGTCCGACAGTGCGGGCACCGACACGGCGACACCCGGAAGGTTGATGCCCTTGTTGTTGGAGACGGGACCCGGGACAACCACCTTGGTGACAACGTCGGTGCCGTCCTTGACCTCGAGAACCTCAAGGCGAACCTTGCCGTCATCGATGAGCAGCGGGTCGCCAGGCCGGCAGTCGCCCGCGAGGCCCTTGAACGTGGTCGAGCAGATATCCTTGGTGCCCTCGACATCACGCGTGGTGATCGTGAAGATGTCGCCGATCTCAAGATCGTGCGGACCGTCGACAAATCGACCCAGGCGAATCTTGGGGCCCTGGAGGTCGACGAGGACGGCGACATTGCGTCCCGACTCCTTCGCCGCCTGGCGGACGTTGCGGTAAACCTCTTCGTGCTCCTCCGCCGAGCCGTGGCTGCGGTTAATACGGGCGACGTCCATACCAGCGCCTACCAAGAGGCGCATTTGGTCCAGAGACGCCGTCGCCGGGCCAATGGTGCAGACGATCTTCGCGTTACGCATGTTCTCCAACCTAGGTGTATCAGGCCTTTAGCGCGAGTGTCCTCGCGGTGACGGGCGCCGGCAGCTCCGTGCTGCCGGTGAGATAAGTGTCGATTGCTGCCGCCGCAGAGCGTCCCTCTGCGATCGCCCACACGATGAGCGACTGGCCGCGACCGGCGTCCCCTGCAACGAACACGCCGTCCACTGCCGAGGCAAATTGATCATTACGAGAGACCGTACCCCGCGGAGTGAAGCCGATGTGCTCAAGCTGTCCCAGTGTGGCACGGTCTGGACCGGTAAACCCCATTGAGATGAGCACGAGGTCAGCCGGAAGCTCCTCTTCTGTGCCAGGAGCGGGACCACGCGTGCCATCGGGCATGATCTGCGTCTTGGCGACGCGCAGCGCACGGACGTGCTCATCCTCGTCGCCCAAGAACTCGACGGTCGACGCAAGGAAGCGCCGTTCGCCGCCCTCTTCATGCGAAGAGGACACCTCAAAGAGCAAGGGGTGGGTCGGCCACGGCTGCGACTTGGGGTCGCGCACCTCGTTCGGCTGAACGCCGATCGCCAACGTGGTCACCGACTTCGCTCCTTGCCGCAGGGCTGTGCCCAGGCAGTCGGAGCCGGTGTCGCCACCGCCGATGATGATCACGTGTTTGTCCTTTGCGGTGATCTGGCGCTCGATCGCGTCGCCCGCCGCCACCTTGTTGCCCTGCGTGAGATACGGCATCGCAAAATGAATGCCCCGGTATCGTCGCCCAGGAATCGGCAGATCCCGTGGGACGGTGGACCCGGTGGCGATCAACACGGCGTCGTAACGAGCACGCAAGTTGTCCCACGAAATGTCCTTGCCGATCTCCACGCCCGTGCGGAACCTAGTCCCCTCCGCCTCCATTTGGGCGACGCGTCGATCGATGTGGTGCTTCTCCATCTTGAAGTCCGGCACACCGTACCGAAGCAGACCGCCGATGCGGTCGTCACGCTCGAAGACCGCAACGGTGTGACCAGCACGGGTCAGTTGCTGTGCGGCGGCGATACCTGCCGGGCCTGAACCGACGATGGCAACGGTCTTGCCCGTCTGACGAATCGGCTCCACCGGTGCGACAAGACCGCGACGGAAGCCTTCATCGATGATCGAGACCTCGATGTTCTTGATCGTCACCGCTGGCTGGTTGATGCCGAGCACGCAGCTCGTCTCACACGGGGCCGGGCAGATGCGGCCCGTGAACTCCGGGAAGTTGTTCGTCGCGTGCAAGCGGTCAAGAGCGTCTTCCCACTGCTCACGCCACACAAGGTCATTCCACTCGGGAATGAGGTTCCCCAAAGGGCAACCGTGATGGCAGAAAGGCACACCACAATCCATGCAACGGGAGGCCTGTCGGTTGAGAGCGTCAGGGTCACGGGCGAGCTCATCCTTGACGTACTTCCAGTCAAGCAAGCGCACCGGCACCGGCCGGCTTGGAGGCAGCTCGCGTTCGCGATGCTTCAGAAATCCGCGCGGATCAGCCACCGGTCACCTCCAAGAACTCTTCCCACGCGCCCGGGGCGTTGAGATCGTGCCCCTTGGCTTCGTACTCCGACAGTGCAGCACGGACCCGTGCGTACTGGGCGGGAAGGACTCGCGTGAATCGCGTGACCTCTTCATCCCAGTTGGCGAGGAGCTCCTTGCCGCGCGGTGAGTCTGTCTCCTTGACGTGGGTCTCGATGAGCGATCGGACGATCACGGCGTCTTCTGCGTCAAGCGGGCCCACGGTGATCTCGCCCGAGGCAAGTGATTCCTTGTTCACCCGCTCGATGCGCAGATCAAGGACGTAGGCGGTCCCGCCGGACATGCCCGCCGCAAAGTTGCGGCCAGTGCGACCGAGAATGACGGCCGTTCCGCCGGTCATGTACTCGAGCGCGTGGTCGCCCACGCCTTCGACAACCGCGCTTGCACCCGAGTTGCGCACAAGGAATCGCTCACCGACCTGGCCACGCAGCAGGACCTGGCCGCTCGTGGCGCCGTAGCCGATGACGTTGCCGGCGATGACGTCGAGAGCGTCATTGAGCGCGGCGGCACGGTCAGGGCGCACGATGACACGGCCCCCCGACAGACCCTTGGCGACGTAGTCGTTCGCGTCCCCGAAGAGCGTGAGGGTGATGCCGCGCGGGACGAACGCACCGAATGACTGCCCTGCGGAGCCGGTGCACACGATGGAGATCGTGTCGTCAGCCAGGCCTTCGCCGCGGTAGCGCTTCGTCACCTCGTAGCCGAGCATCGTGCCCACCGTGCGGTTGGTGTTGCGCACTTCGCGCTCGATCACCACTGGCCTGCCCGTCTCAAGAGCGTCGCGAGCGTGCTCGATGAGATCGCGGTCAAGGGTCTCGTCGAGACCGTGGTCTTGAGCAACCGAGTGGTGCAGTGGCGCACCTGCGGGCGGCACCGCGAGCACAGGCGACAAGTCGAGGCCCTGTGCCTTCCAGTGCGCAACCGCCGCACGGGTGTCAAGCAGCTCGGCGTGGCCCACCGCCTCTTCGATGGAGCGGAAGCCGAGCGCGGCGAGCTGCTCGCGCACCTGCTGCGCAATGAACTCGAAGAAGGTCTCGACAAACTCCGGCTTGCCGTTGAAGCGCGCACGAAGCTCGGGGTTCTGGGTCGCCACACCGACGGGGCATGTGTCCTTGTGGCACACGCGCATCATGATGCAGCCGGACACCACCAGAGGTGCCGTCGCGAAACCGAACTCTTCGGCACCGAGCAACGCAGCGACGATCACATCGCGGCCCGTCTTCAGCTGGCCGTCAACCTGGACGACGACGCGGTCACGCAGGTCGTTGCGGACGAGCGTCTGCTGGGTGTCAGCGAGGCCGATCTCCCATGGCGCACCCGCATGCTTGAGGGAGTTCAGCGGCGACGCTCCGGTGCCGCCGTCGGAACCCGAGATGAGCACGACGTCCGACTTGCACTTGACGACACCGGCAGCGATCGTGCCGACGCCGACCTCAGACACGAGCTTTGTGTGGATGCGCGC
>CAZRHL010000005.1:3974-31585 GCA_964600005.1 uncultured Demequinaceae bacterium | reverse complement strand
CTGCTTCAGGTCTTCGATCGAGTAGATGTCGTGGTGCGGCGGCGGGGAGATGAGGCCGACGCCCGGGGTCGAGTGACGTGTCGCAGCAACCCACGGGTACACCTTCGCCCCAGGCAGCTGCCCACCTTCACCGGGCTTCGCGCCCTGAGCGAGCTTGATCTGCAGATCGTCGGCGTTGACGAGGTATTCGCTCGTCACACCGAAGCGGCCCGAAGCGACCTGCTTGATCGCACTGCGGCGTTGCGGGTCGTAGAGACGCTCCGGCGCTTCACCGCCCTCACCGGTGTTGGACTTGCCGCCCAGCCGGTTCATCGCGATGGCGAGCGTCTCGTGTGCCTCTTGAGAGATCGAGCCATAGGACATTGCGCCTGTGTTGAAACGCTTGACGATGTCGCGGACATGCTCGACTTCTTCGATCGGCACGGGTGGGCGGTCCGACTTGATGTCGAGCAGGCCGCGCAACGTCATGAGGCGCTTCGCCTGGTTGTTGACGCGCTCGGTGTACTCGTTGAAGACCGCGTACTGGCGAGTACGGGTTGAGTGCTGCAGCTTGAAGACCGTCTCGGGGTCGAAGAGGTGCTCCTCCCCTTCCCTGCGCCACTGGTACTCGCCGCCGACGTTGAGACGGCGGTGCGCGGGAGGCTGTCCGGAGATCGGGTACGCGTCAGCATGCCGCTGAGCGACCTCATCGGCGATGACGGCGATGCCGACGCCGTCGATCTGGCTCGGGGTGCCTGCAAAGTGACGGTCGACGAGCTCACGCGACAAGCCGATGGCCTCGAAGATCTGAGCACCCCGGTAGGACGCCATCGTCGAAATGCCCATCTTCGACATAATCTTGAGAACACCCTTGCCAAGCGCCTTGATGAGGTTCTTCACCGCCTGCTCTGGCGTGATGCCCTTGATGTAGCCGCGGCGCACCAAGTCCTCGACCGACTCCATCGCGAGATACGGGTTCACCGCGCCAGCGCCGTAGCCAATGAGGAGGGCCACATGGTGGACCTCGCGCACGTCACCCGCCTCGACGACGAGAGACACCTGGGTGCGCTTCTGGTGGCGCACAAAGTGGTGGTGCACTGCCGCCGTCAGCAGCAGCGACGGAATCGGCGCGTTCTCTGAGTCGGAGTCACGGTCGGACAGCACAAGGAAGGACACGCCGTCCTCGATCGCCTGGTCCACCTCGGCAAATATCTCCTCGAGGCGCGTCTCGAGACCACGACCGCCCTCGCTCACGCGGTACAGCCCCTGAATGCGACGGGTGGAGAACACGCCCTTCAGCTCAGGATTGGTATCGATGTGAATGATCTTGGCGAGGTCGTCGTTGTCGATCACCGGGAAGTCGAGCACCACTTTGCGGGCATGCTCAGGCACGTTTGCAAGGAGGTTGGGCTCGGGACCGATCGCGCCACCGATCGCGGTGACGATCTCTTCACGGATCGCGTCGAGCGGCGGGTTTGTCACCTGCGCGAACATCTGGGTGAAGTAGTCAAAGAGCAGCTTGGGGCGCTTCGACAACACCGCAATCGGCGTGTCAGAGCCCATCGCGCCGATCGGCTCGACACCCGCTGTCGCCATCGGCTCGAGCAGGACCTTCAGTTCCTCTTCGGTGTAACCGAAGGTGCGCTGGCGGCGCACCACCGAGGACCTCGAGTGGCTCACGTGCTCACGCTCGGGCAAGTCCGCAAGACGCACCGCGTGCTCGTCGATCCACTCCTTGTACGGGTGCTCGGCGGCCAGCGTCGTCTTGATCTCTTCGTCTTCCACGATTCGACCGGCCGCGGTGTCCACCAAAAACATGCGACCCGGCTGAAGACGGCCCTTACGCACCACCTTCGCCGGGTCGATGTCCAGCAGTCCAGCCTCCGAACCACAGATGACGAGGCCATCCTCGGTCACCCAATACCGCCCCGGTCGCAAACCGTTGCGGTCAAGAGTGGCGCCCACAAGGGTGCCATCGGTGAAGTGAAGCGCGGCAGGACCGTCCCACGGCTCAATGAGGTTCGAGTGATACTCGTAGAACGCGCGGCGGGCCGGGTCCATCTCGGTGTGGTTCTGCCATGCCTCGGGAATCATCATGAGGACCGCGTGCGGCAACGAGCGGCCGCCGAGGTGAAGAAGCTCAAGCACCTCATCGAAGGACGCGGTGTCAGAGGCCGACGCCGTGCAGATCGGAGTCAGCGACGACACGTCACCCAACAGGTCAGACTCGAGCTTGCCCTCGCGTGCCGCCATCCAGTTGCGGTTGCCGCGGACGGTGTTGATCTCACCGTTATGGGCAATGAGGCGCAAAGGCTGTGCGAGCGGCCACGACGGGAATGTGTTCGTCGAGAAGCGCGAGTGGACGAGCGCCAACTCGGTTGCGAACAGCGGGTGCAGGACGTCGGGGAACACCTGCTCGAGCTGGTAGGTGGTCAGCATTCCCTTGTAGGTGAGGGTGCGCGACGACAGCGACACGACAAACGGGCCACCGCTCTTCTCGGCGCGCTTGCGCACGCGGTAGAGCCTGCGGTCAAGGTCGATGCCGGTGAGGCGCTCCGATTCCATGAACACGTGGCGGAAGATGGGCGCCGTGGCACGCGCGGAAGGACCGAGCGGCTCGAGGTTGACCGGAACGTCACGCCAACCGATGACGTTGACGTTCTCGATACGCGCAGCCGTCTCAAGGGCGGCGATCTCCGTCGACTCCTCGCCCGGGGTCAAGAAGACGAGGCCGACGCCGTACGCACCTTGCTCCGGGAGCGTGAAGTCGGTGACGTCCTGCAAGAACGCGTGGGGCACCTGAGTGAGGATGCCCGCGCCATCACCCGTCTCGGTTTCAGCGCCGACGGCGCCGCGGTGTTCGAGGTTCTTCAGTGCGGTGAGACTCAGATCGACGATGTCGCGCCCTGCTGACCCACGGAGTGTGGCAATAAAGGCCACACCGCACGCGTCGTGCTCATACGTGGGGTCGTACAGACCAGGAGTTGACCAGTCGTCGCCGTGATGTCTCCCCATCACATCGTTCCTCACCGTCGCAGCGCTCAGCTGCAACCATCGTTGTTGTGGGTCGCCATCGTCCCGCGGGTTTTCCGGAGAGAAAGATTACAGGGTCCCGAAAAGGGAGCCTTACACGTCTGAAACGGCTTCCGAATGTTCCGAGGTCGTAGCCGCTAACTCACTCCGCGCGGGACGATCGACACCTTGTTGGCGGCGCCCCACGAGGACAAACATAACGGTTCCAAGCGTGAGAACGAACACAGAGACAAAGACATTGACCCGGATTCCGCCCACGAGCACTGCCGTGTCAATACGAACAGTTTCGATCCAGAGGCGGCCAGACACGTACACCATGACGTAGAGCCAGAACACTCGGCCGCCGCGCAGATCGAGGCGTTTGTCCAGGTAGACAATCAACGCAGCACCAGCGAGGTTCCACAACAGCTCGTAGAGGAACGTCGGGTGGAAGGTGGCGAACTCTTCAAAGCCGACCGGGCGGAAGCCGGGATCAATCTCGAGAGCCCATGGCAGGTCAGTGGGGCCGCCGAACAGCTCCTGATTGAAATAGTTGCCCATGCGCCCGATTGCCTGAGCGATCAGAATCCCGGGAGCCGCAGCGTCTGCAAAGGTCATGAAGGAGACGCCCGCGCGGCGGCAGCCGATGTACGCACCGAGGAAGCCGAGGGCGATCGCCCCCCAGATGCCGAGCCCGCCTTCCCAGATCTTCAGCGCGTCGAGCGGTCGCCCACCCTCGCCGAAGTAGGGCCCGGGCGTTGAGATGACGTGGTAGATGCGACCACCGATGATGCCGAACGGAATGGCCCACATGCCGATGTCGCCGATGACCTCTGGATTGCCTCCCCGCTCGACCCAACGGCGAGTGGCGAGCCACAACGCGAAAAAGATGCCGGCGAGAATCCACAACGAGTAGGCGTGAATGGACAGTGGGCCAAGCGAGAACTGCGCCCACTCGGCGGGCGGGCTCGGAATGGAGACCGGAGTCATCGTCCGGCCCTCACACCCGCGGCCAGCTCCGCTGTCTTCTCCTTGAGCGCCGCGAGGGCCTCGGCCTCGTCGTCGTGCTCAAGGAGGCAGCGCACAAGTGCCGAGCCCACGATCACACCGTCTGCGTAGCGGGTAACCTGGGCCGCCTGCTCGCCGGTCGACACTCCAAGTCCCACGCACACACGCTCGGCCCCTGCCTCGCGGGTGCGGGAGACAAGCTCCTCCGCTCCCCCGCCAACCGTCGTCCGTTCGCCCGTCACACCCATGAGCGACGCGGCGTATACAAATCCGGTCGTGTGCTCAACGGTGAGGTGCAAGCGTTCGCGCGTCGAGCTGATGGCGACCAAGAAGATCGTGTCGAGTTCGCGTTCACGAGCGATCTGGATCCACTCGTCAGCAGCGTCCGGCGTGATGTCAGGCGTGATGACGCCTGAACCGCCTGCCGCTTTGAGATCATCGGCGAAGCGCTCGAGTCCGTATTGAAGCATCGGGTTGAAGTAGCTCATCACCACCGCAGGCGCGCCTGCGTCGACAACCGCCTTGATTGCGGTGAACGTGTCCACAACCCGCGTGCCGTTGTCGAGCGCACGTCCGGCGGCATCCTGAATCGTCGCGCCGTCCATGACCGGATCGGAGTACGGCAGGCCGACTTCGACGATGTCGACGCCTGCCTCGACAATCGCCTGCATCGCGCGGGCGGAGCGGTCAACTGTCGGGAAGCCGACGGGCAGATACCCGATGAGCGCCCCACGTCCCTCGGCCTTGATCGCATCGAGACGTTCGGTGAGCGCGCTCATGACTCGTCTCCTGGCAGCATCCCGAACCATCGCGCGGCCTGCTCGACATCCTTGTCACCGCGTCCAGAGAGGTTGACGACGATCGTGCAGCCCGCGCCCAGCTCACGGCCGAGGCGGATCGCTCCAGCAAGAGCGTGCGAGGACTCGATCGCTGGCAGGATCCCCTCGGAGCGGCTGAGAAGACGGAATGCCTCCATCGCCTCCGCATCGGTGACCGGCCAGTACTCGGCACGGCCGATGTCAGCGAGGAACGAGTGCTGGGGGCCGACGCCGGGGTAATCAAGTCCGGCCGAGATGGAGTGCGAGGGCTCGGTCTGACCGTCCTCGTCCTGAAGCACGTACGTCTTCGAGCCGTGCAGCACGCCGGGCCGTCCACCGGTGATCGACGAGGCGTGGCGGCCGGTCTCCACACCGTCGCCTGCCGCTTCGCAACCGATGAGCCGCACGCTGTCGTCGTCCAAGAAGGCATCGAAGATGCCGATCGCGTTTGATCCGCCGCCCACACATGCGATGACGGCGTCCGGGAGGCCGCCCAGAGCGAGCATCTGCTCCCGCGCCTCGGCGCCGATCACGCGCTGAAAGTCGCGGACCATCTCGGGGAACGGGTGCGGACCGGCGGCGGTGCCGAAGATGTAGTTCGTCGTCTCAACGTTCGTCACCCAGTCGCGGTAGGCCTCGTTGATGGCATCGCGAAGGGTACGTGAGCCTGCTGTCACGGGCACCACCTCGGCACCGAGGAGACGCATGCGGGCCACGTTGAGCGACTGACGCTCCGTGTCCTCTTCACCCATGTACACGACACACTCAAGGTCCATGAGGGCTGCGGCCGTTGCGGTTGCGACGCCGTGCTGGCCCGCGCCGGTCTCGGCGATGACGCGGGTCTTGCCGATGCGCTTGGTCAGCAACGCTTGCCCGAGCACATTGTTGATCTTGTGCGAACCGGTGTGGTTGAGGTCTTCGCGCTTGAGAAAGACGCGTGCACCCCCGCAGTGCTGGGCAAAGCGTGGCACCTCGGTCACGATGCTGGGGCGGCCCGTGTAGTCGCGAGCCAGACGGTCAATCTCAGCTTGGAAGCCAGGATCGTGCTTCGCCTTCTCGTAGGCATCGGTCAACTCGTCAAGAGCCGCCATGAGGGCCTCGGGGACAAAACGGCCGCCGTAAGACCCAAAGAACGGTCCCGCAGCGCCGGAAAGGCGACTCGTCACGGACGCACCGCTCTGAGCGCGGGGTGCGCTCCAGCCGCCACCATCTCGGCCACCGCTGTACGCGGGTCCTTGTCCTTCACGAGCGCTTCGCCGACGAGCACGGCGTCGGCACCCATGCGGGCATACTCGACGACGTCGTGGCTGTCGCGAATGCCGGACTCGGCAACCTTGACGATGCCGTCCGGAATCGAGGGCGCGACACGAGCAAATGTGTCTCGGTCAACCTCGAGAGTCTTGAGGTTGCGCGCATTGACGCCGATGACCCGGGCACCCGCGTCAACGGCTCGCGAGACCTCTTCTTGGTCGTGAACCTCAACGAGAGCGCACATGCCGAGCGAGTGAACACGCTCGACGAGGCTTTCGAGTGCCATCTGCTCAAGCGCGGCAACAATGAGCAGGACCATGTCTGCACCGTGAGCGCGGGCTTCCCACACTTGATACGGCGTGACGATGAAGTCCTTGCGCAGGATCGGGATGTCGACCTTGGCCCGCACGGCGTCGAGATCAGCGAGAGATCCACCAAAGCGCCGCTCTTCCGTGAGAACGGAGATGACGGAAGCGCCGCCTGCTTCGTATTCGGTCGCGAGAGCTGCGGGGTCAGTGATCTCGGCGAGGGAGCCCTTCGAAGGGCTCGAACGCTTGACCTCGGCGATGACTGACACCTCGGGCGTCTGGAGCTTCTGAAGCGCGTCGACTGCGCTCGGGAGCCGCGAGGCGCGCTCCTTGAGTTCGTCCATGGAAGTGGCCAACTCGCGGGCCGCCAGGTCATTGCGGACCCCTTCAACGATGCCGTCCAAAACGCTCATGCGTTGCCACCTCCTCCGGGACCATGCTACCTGGACAGGGACGAGGCCGAGGACGCACGTATGCGTCAGCCACCCGGCGAGAGGTACGGCGCGAAGGGTTCGAGATTGCGCACAACCCAGTACGCGCCAAGCGCCACCGGAATGGCGATGCCCACCCATGTCGGGATGTGCAGCGGTCGAACGCGATCGGTGGTCACGCTGAGCAGCCACCACCCGATGAGGAAGATTCCGGCAGGGATCACGCCCAGCACGACGAGCGGGTTCATCTGAAGAGCCCCGGCCAGGTCGCCATTGACCAGGTCATGAACTGCGCGAAGACCTCCGCAGCCAGGGCAGTAATAGCCGCTCGCGGAGTAGAAGACACATGAAGGGAAGAACCCCGGCTCATGTGGATTGCGGATGCCTGTGTAGGCAGTCGCCGCTGCGAGAACGGCGGTGACGCCTACCGGGAGGGCCACACGTCTGGCCGCATCCGGTCGCGTCACCGCCGCGCTCACGGAACTCATCGACTCAGCTGGTCGAGAAGTCGTACGTCAAGACACCGGCGGCCTGGAGCACGAAGCCCAGAACCGACAGCACACAACCGATGATGCCGAGAATGAAACCGACGTTCGCGAGCGAACCGTTCGATGCGCGGCCCTCCTCGGCGGCCTTCTTGCCGTTGATGCCGAGGATGATCGCCGGGATACCGGTGAAGAAACCGCAGCAAAGAATCGACAGGATGCCGAGCACGAGTGCCCAGACGCCAAGCTTGTTCTTCTCGTTCGGGTCGCCACCGACCGGCGGCATCCCCATCGGGGGCGGCGGGGGTACTTGCGTCATGTGATGTCTCCTTTGATTTCACTGAAACGCGGAAAAGGCCGCGTCGCCTAGTTCAGTGGTTGCCCGTGACCGAGCGCCCGCAATGCCGCGCCGACTGCCAGGGCAACGACAATGACTCCCAGGCCGACCCACAGCAGGGCCAGCTGAGGAATCATGACGCCGATGGCGCCAATCAGCACGCCGAGAACGATCAGCCCGTTCGTCACCCACGCCGCGATCGTGCGGCCGTGGTTGCCCGCGGCAACGCGGGGCAGGTTCTGCGGGTCAATCTGTGGGGTCGACATGCTCACTCCTTCTGGGACGTGCTGGCCAGTGTAGCGAGACTCGCTCCCGGAACGAGGCGATTCGCTTGGGACACGGCGCGGATCATCGCGGCTGCCTTGTCGCGAGTCTCTTGGGCTTCTCTTGCAGGCACGGAATCTGCGACAACGCCCGCTCCGGCCTGAATATGCGCCGTGCCGTTCGCGATCAAGGCGGTGCGGATGGCGATCGCCAAGTCCATGTTGCCGGCGAAGTCGAAGTAGCCGATCGCACCGCCATAGAACGCCCGACGTACCGGCTCCAGTTCATCGATGAGGGCGATCGCGCGGGCCTTCGGCGCACCTGACAAGGTCCCCGCAGGGAATGTCGCGACGAAGGCATCGAGGGCGCTTGCGTGCTCCTCGAGATGACCCACCACCGTTGAGCAGATATGCATGATGTGGCTGTAGCGGTTGACCGCCATGAAGTCGACGACCTCAACTGAGGTGGGCGTGCACACCTTGACGAGGTCGTTGCGCGCCAAGTCGACGAGCATCACGTGCTCGGCGATCTCCTTGGGGTCCGCCAAGAGCTCCGTCTCAAGCGCCTTGTCGGCCTCAGGCGTCGCACCGCGGGGCCTCGACCCCGCGATCGGAAAGGTGAGCACTGAACGGTTCTTCACGGTGACAAGTGATTCAGGGCTCGCCCCCACAAGAGCGAAGCTGCGGCCAGCCGCGTCCTCGCACTCGAGGTAGTACATGTACGGGCTCGGATTGAGCGTGCGGAGAACGCGATAGACATCAAAAGGCGCGGCCGGGCACTCGGCGTCGAAGCGCTGAGACGGCACCACCTGAAAGACCTCGCCGTCGCGAATCGCTTCCTTGGCGTACTTCACCATCTTCTCGTACTCGCCCACAGCGCTGCGATCGCTCACACGCGCATCAGGGCGATCGTCGAGTCCCATCACGTCAAGGCGCGGCGCGTGAGCGAGGGTGCGCTCCATCTCGTCGACGCGTCGCACTGCGGCCGCATATGCATCGTCGATTCCGGTGGGCTGCGCATCGGTGTTGACAGCGTTCGAGACGAGCCACACGGAACCATCGACGTGATCGAGGACGGCGAGGTCGGTTGCCAAGAGCAAGAGGCCATCGGGCACATCGAGTTCGCGCGCAGCCTCGGCAGGCAATGTGGGTTCCCACTGGCGCACGATGTCCCAGCCAAGGGCACCGACGAGCCCACCGGTGAGGGGAGGCAAGCCAGGAATCGCCTCCGAGGCCAGCTCGGTCAGCGCGGCCGAGATCGTGGGCAGCGGTGCCCCGTCGACGAGTCCCGCCGGCACCTCACCAGTCCAGCGCGCCTCATCGCCCGTGATCGTCAGCGTCGCCTGCGAATGCACTCCGATGAACGAGTACCGGGAACGTGAACCATCGGGCTCGGCCGATTCGAGAACAAAGGTTCCCGGACGGGATGCGGCCAGCGCCTGATAGAGCGCGACCGGCGTCCAGCCATCGCCCAGGAGACGGCGCACGACGGGCACCACCCGGTGCGTGGCACCCAAGGCGACGAAGTCCTCACGTGAGGGCCACGTCTGACCCCACTCGAGCGTCGGCGCCTCGACCACCGTCACGATGCCTCTCCCAGTGCAAGCGCGCCGCCCGTGTCAAAGCATGAATGGTCTCCGGTGTGACATGCCCCACCTTCTTGGCGCACCGTGAGCAGGATCGCGTCGCCGTCGCAGTCGAGCTCGGCGCGCACGACGTGCTGCACGTGGCCTGAGGTGTCGCCCTTGCGCCACAGCTCATCACGTGAGCGGCTCCAATACACGCCGCGGCGCGTCGACAGCGTCTCGGCCAAGGCGTCGTCATTCATCCACGCGACCATCAAGACGCGCCCCGTGACATCCTCTTGGACAACGGCGCACACCAAGCCATCAGCGTTACGCTTGAGACGGTCAGCGATCTGTGGGTCGAGCGACATGGCGCCTATCTTTCCACGCTCAGGCGTCGTCGCCGCCCCGTCGCTCTTCACGCGTTTGCGACATCCACGCACGATGCAGTCGCGCATAAGCGCCGTCGCGTGCAACGAGCTCGATATGAGGGCCGAACTCCTTCAGCACGCCGTCGTCCATCACCGCGACGAGATCCGCACGCTCAGCAGTCGACAGCCGGTGGGCGATGACGACGCTGGTGCGGCCGTGCATGAGCCGCTCGAGCGCGCGGGAGATGCGCACCTCAGTGGCCGGGTCGACGGCCGAAGTCGCCTCATCGAGGATGAGGACGTCGGGGTCAGTGAGATACGCCCGAGCGATCGAGACAAGCTGGCGCTCGCCGGCGCTCAACAACTCGCCGCGTGCTCCCACCGAGGTGTTGAGCCCCGCCGGGGCGTCAGCCAGCCACCCCTCAAGACCGAGGTCGCTGAAGGCACGGCCGGCGTCGGCCCGCAAAGACTCGTCATCCTGATCTGGACGCGCATAGCGGAGGTTGTCGATGATGGTGCCGTCAAAGAGGAACCCTTCTTGCGGCACAACGGCGAGCCGGTGGCGAATCTCGCCGAGGCGCACGGACCGGACATCGACTCCGCCGATGCGGATCTCTCCTTCGGTCGGGTCGAAGAACCGCGACAAGAGCCGTGCGAGCGATGTCTTGCCAGAGCCAGTCTGACCGACAATCGCAAGTCGCTTTCCAGCGGGCAATGTGAAGGTGATCCCCTTGAGCACCTCGTCGCGGCCGTCGTACGTGAGGCGGACCCCGTCCACGCTGAGGTTCAGTTCACCCTCGGGCAGGGAGACCGGCTCGTCGGGATCCGTCACTGTCGATTCCGCATCGACAAGCTCGATGACCCGCTGCCAGCCGACGAAGGCGCGCTGCATCTCGGCAAGCATCTCGATGATCCACATGAGCGGACCCGAGAACATGTAGACGAGCAAGGAGAACGCGGCCACTGTTCCCACGGACAAGGTGCCCCGCATCGCAAGCGCTGTCCCCACAACGAGCGCCGCACCGGTGGCGAAGGACTGACCGAAGGCCGTCATCGAAAAGCTCGCGGACGACAACCACGAGGCACGCCTCTCCTTGCGCGTGATCCCGTCGATCTCGTCGCGCAGGCGTCCACGCATCCGCTCCTGCACGCCGTATGAGCGAATTGTCGCGACACCGACGAGCTGTTCCGAGGTCCGTCCCAGCAGGTCAGCCATCCGCGAGCGGACATCGCCGTAGGTGCGCCGGATGGCCGGTTGCACTTTGAGCGTGACCCATAGCAACGGGATGTAGCACACGACGACAACAAGCGCGAGCTGCCATGAGTACATCGCCATCACGGCAAGCACCACTGTCGACTCCATCGCGGCCACGACCATTCCGGCGCCGGTCCACTGCATGAGGTCGCGCATCGTGTCGACATCGCCCGTCACGCGCGAGACATAGCGACCGCGCTGTTCCGAGTTCTGTGTGAGGACGCTGAGGCGGTGGACGTTGTCAAAGGCCTTCTTGCGGAGGGTTGCGAGTCCCGCCTCGGCAGCGATCACCATGCGCCGGCGCACCCTCCACTCGATGAGCATTGACGCGAGCACCACGAGGGAGCCGCCGATGACGAGCGTGGTGACGAGCTCGGCGTTCACTCCGCCTTTCGCGAGCAGTCCGTCATCGGTCACACGTTGCGTGAGGTACGGGATCGTCGCCTTCGCGATCGCAGCGAGCAAGGCAAGAAACAGCGTGACGCCAAGGCCTTTGCGGAACTCAGGCGACAGCGCCATGCCGCGGCGGAACGTGTCGCGCATGCCGATGCGGCGCTCGACGTCGACAGCACCGTCCTTGTCAACCGGCACGGCACTCATGTGTCACCTCCCTCACGGTCGGCGGCACGGCGTGCCGAATCCTGTTCGTAGGCGGTGACGAGGTCGCGGTAGCCAGGGTCACGGTCCACAAGGTCAGCATGTGCACCCGCATCGACCACGGTGCCGCCGCTCACGTGAATGACGCGATCGGCAAGCAGAATCGACGCGAGACGGTACGCGATGAGCAGCACCGTGGGCCCATCGCCATCCGCACGCAGTGCCGCGAGGATCTCCTGCTCGACGCCTGGGTCCACGGCGGAGGTGGCGTCGTCGAGGACAAGCACGCGAGGGTTGCGCACGAGTGCCCGCGCGATGGCGATGCGCTGGCGCTGACCACCAGAGAGGTTCATGCCCCGTTCATCGAGGTGAGCCTCGAGAGGGTCGCCATCGTGACGGAGGCTGCGCACCACGTCGGCCACCGCGGCCCGGCGCAGAGCCGTCCACACGGCGTCGTCTGCAAACTCCTCACCCAAGGTGATGTTCTCGCGCACCGTCCCCGCGAACACGAACGACGTCTGTGGCACGAGGGCGACATGACTGCCGAGCGTCGCCACCACCTCAATGTTGTGGTCATCCAAGATGACCTCGCCCTGGGCCGCGCGCGACAGCCGTGCCGCCGCGAGAGCCACCGTTGTCTTGCCGGCGCCGGTCGGTCCGACAAGCGCCGTCACAGTGCCTGGCGGCAGGTCGAGCGACACCCCCGACACGATGACGACGGGCTCGCCGTCGCCATCATCAGCGGCCACGTCCGCATTGCGGAAGGACAAGGACGCCGCGCCCTCCTTCGGCAAGTCGATGTGACCCGGCTCATCCACTTCGGTTGCTGCCTCCGCGATGCGGGCGATGCGCTGGAAGGACACGAGGGCTGACGGCATCTGGCCGAGCACCCAGCCGATGCCGCGGATCGGGACGGCAAGCAGAGCGAGGAGGTAGATCGCGGCGACCACATCGCCGACGCTGACAGCTCCGGCTTGTGCACGGTACGTCCCGACGATCATGATCGCGAGAGAACTGAACGGCACCATCGCGTCCATGAGGGGCTCAAACCAGCTCGACACACTGCCGACGCGGGTGTCGGCATCACGCAGCGCGTCCACCTTCTCGCGGAATCGACGCGACTCGATGTCCTCAGCCCCAAGCGCCTTGACGACTGTGCCGCCCTCGAAGGATTCGTGAGCAATCGTTGCGACCTCGGCACGCAGCGTCTGCCCCACGTCCCACAACGGGCTGATGACCTTCTCGTATGCGTAGTTGACGATGAGGACGGCTGGCACCACCATCATCGCTGTCAGCGCCATCCAGCCGTCCATCGTCACCAGACGCCAGCCAGCCGCGATCATCATCGTGAACGAGCCGACGGTGAACGCGAGAGGGTGCAACGGGTTCGTGGCCGTCTCTGAGTCCGAGGACATCGCAGAGAGCGTTCTGCCCGCCGGGTTTGACCGGTGCCAGCCAAGCGGCAAAGAGGCGATCGCGTCGGCGACGACGGTGCGGTGCCGCGCGCCGACGCCGGCAACGGCGCCGCCCTGCATCGCACGGCGCACCGCAATGAGGATCGCGTTGATGAGACCGATCGCCACGAAGACAGCACCCGCAAGCAGGACTGCCGAACGTGGATCCTGTGTCTGTTCGCCCCACCACCCGAGGATCGGCTCGCCACTGATCGACGGAATGACCACTTCGTCGACGATGAGACCGAGCGCAGAGCCGAAGACGACGGTGAGGACCCCGAACAGACCCGCAGCCGTGATCGCGACGGCAAAACGCCACGGTTCCGTTCGTATCGCATGACCGAGGAGCTGAAGGGTCTTGTGCCCGTAGGACCCGTTCAGGTGGTACTCAGCCCGAGACTGCGACCTCACCGCACGGCGATGCCGGCAGCGCGCATCGCATGTTTCACATCACCGACTGTCAGCGTGCCAAAGTGGAACACGCTGGCAGCAAGGACGGCGTCGGCTCCCGCCTGGGCGGCGGCAACAAAGTCCTCGACGCGGCCTGCGCCGCCCGAGGCGATGAGTGGCACATTCACCACGTCACGCACTTCCTTGATCATCTCGATATCAAAACCATCGGTGGTGCCGTCGGCGTCCATCGAGTTCAGCAGGATCTCCCCTGCCCCCAGCTCGGCACCCTTTCGGGCCCACTCGATCGCGTCGATGCCCGTGCCCCGGCGCCCGCCGTGCGTCGTCACTTCGAAGCCCGACGGCGTCACGGCACCATCCTGACACCGACGCGCGTCCACCGAGAGGACAAGCACCTGGTTGCCGAAGCGTCGTGCGATATCGGTGAGCAGATCGGGCCGGGCGATCGCCGCCGTGTTGACGCTTACCTTGTCCGCGCCGGCGCGCAACAGCGTGTCCACGTCGTCGGTGCTGCGGACACCGCCGCCCACCGTGAGAGGAACGAACACCTGTTCCGCGGTGCGGCGCACCACGTCGAACATGGTGTCGCGGTTGTTCGCCGAGGCCGTCACGTCGAGGAAGGTCACCTCGTCAGCGCCCTCGGTGCCATACCGAGCAGCGAGCTCGACGGGATCTCCCGCATCACGGAGATTGGCGAAGTTCACGCCTTTGACCACTCGACCAGCGTCAACGTCGAGGCAGGGAATCACGCGTACGGCCACGGTCACGGCGTCACCTCCGGAGCAGGAGAGATCGGTCCGGGGCTCACGGAGGCGTCCGGAAGATCGAGCACCTCGTCTGCGGTGCCAGACACGTCATTCCACACATCGAGAATGTCGATGATGTAGATGAGGGTGCCCTCACCGGGATACGCCCATGCTTCGGGAGCGATGATGAGTACGCGAGAACCGGTGGTCTGGTCGACGAGACCCTCGTCCCACGCACGAGGGAGTCGACCAACGCCGATCTGGCCCTCGAAGGGACGCCGCTCGGCGGGCCAGCTCGACTGACGGATATCGCCGCGCTTCCACGTCTTGTCGCCCTTATGTCCCTCAGCGCTGTACACGGTCTTGAACTGGGCGACGACGTAGGAGCCAGGGAGCACCTGCGGCCCATTGCCCTGGATGAGCGTCGACACCGTCAACTCCTTGGGCAACACCGTCTCTGCGTCAAGATTGACGACCGGTTCGCCACTGTCGAGCGTGGTGACGCGCGGGAGATCTGGGTTGAGAGAGAGCGTCTCGCCGACCGCACGGTCCGACAGGACATCGATGACGACGACGATCGCGGGCTCATCGTCGAATTCGCCTGCGGGCATCGCGATGGACAGCACACGCGTGCCAACACGTGCGTTCAGCAAGATCGAATACAGGCTGTCGCCGAGCAGCTCGGGAGCGAGAATCGTCGATTCGGGCAACCCGTCATATGTGTTCTTCAGCACGTCGCCCGTGTCGATCGATTTCACGTAGATGTCGAGCAGGAGCGGCTGCCCGTCCTGAAGCGAGAGCCCATCGCCCTGCCACAAGACTTCAGTCTGCGACTTGGTGAACTCGGTGCCTTCGGGCCACTTCAGCGAGGGCGCGAGGGTGTCGGAGACCCCGACTTCGATGACGGAGATGTCGCCCGCGACGGCCGAAGGGCTCACACCCGAGTCCGATGCGCTCGTGCATCCGGTCAGCATGAGAGCAAGCGCCGCCAACGCACCAACTGCAAATCTCATGCCTGCTCCCTGATCCCGGCCCAGTGTACGGAGTGGATTCACGCACTCATGGCCGCGATGAGAACGTCAACGCGCTCGTCGACGTTCCTGAACGGGTCCTTGAGCAGAATCGTCTTGGGGTCTGCTCCCGAGATCTTCAGGTGCACCCAGTCGACCGTGTAGTCCTGGCCAGAAGCGAGCGCTTCGCGAACAAAGCGGCCACGCAGTGCGGCGCGCGTCGACGCGGGCGGCTCGGTCTTTGCCTTCTCGATCGCAGCGTCGTCGACAATCCGGCGCACGAGGCCGTCCGACTGGAGACGATTGAAGAGACCCCGCGTGGGCGAGATGTCGTGGAACGCCATCTCAAGTCGCGCGAGACGCGGGTCATCAAGTGCGCAGCCCAAGCGTTCGCGGTAACGCTCGATGAGGCGGAGCTTGATCGCCCATTCGAGCTCGGTCTCGACTGCGGATGGATTCTGGTCCCGCACCGCCGCGATCCCACGCCCCCACAAGTCGATGATCTGCTCGACCTCTTCAGAGGGCTCGATGATGCCGCCGATGTGTGCCGTCACCGCTTCAAGGCATGCCTCTTGGATGTCGGCGGCGCTCATATGACGGCCGTCAGCGAGTTCGACGGTTGCCGTCCCGGTGATGTCATGTGCGATCGCGCGGATCGCGTTCATCTCATTGGCAAGCGCCAGTTCCGGCAGCTGGATCCGTGCCTCCATGAGGCGCAGCAAGAGGTCGGTGGAGCCCACCTTGAGGAAGGTGGTCGGTTCCGCCATCGTCGAATCACCGACGATCACGTGCATGCGGCGGTAGAGATCGGCGTGCGCGTGGGGTTCGTCGCGCGTGTTGATCATCGGCCGAGAGCGCGTGGTGGCAGAGCTCATGCCCTCCCACATGTGGTCAGCGCGCGGAGAGAAGCTGTAGTGGGCGCCCTGCGGTGTGCGGGTGATGCAACCAGAGCCGGTGATGATCTGACGGCTCACAAGGAACGGCAGCAGGACGGCGGCGAATGACTTGAAGTCGGCACGCCGACGCACGAGGTAGTTCTCGTGGCAGCCGTAGCTGTTTCCCGCGGAGTCCGTGTTGTTCTTGTAGAGGTAGATCGTGCCCTCAAGACCGGCCGAGGCCAGCCGACGCTCCCCTTGCTCGACGAGGTCGTGGACAAGGCGCTCTCCCGCCTTGTCATGCTCGATGAGCTGCGTCACTGAATCGCACTCGGCGGTTGCGTACTCGGGGTGCGCTCCCACGTCGATGTAGAGCCGTGAACCGTTGGTGAGGAACACGTTCGACGACCGCCCCCACTCGACAACCGAGTGGAAGAGGTGGCCCGCAACCTCCTCGGGCGTGACTGCACGCGCCTGGGGCGCGTCGAAGTGAAGACCGAACTCTGTCTCGAGTCCCAGCACTCGTCGTGCCGGATCGACATCGAGCGGCGCGGGTACGTCGCCGAACATCATGAGAGGTTACTGACCACCCTTTTGGACAAACGACCGCACAAACTGGCTCGCATTCGTCTGAATGGTGTCGTCGATCTCGTCGAGGAGCGCGTCGAGAGCGTCAGTGCTGGCCTGGGCGGCCGGGGCTGCAGGCGCGTCCGGTGCTGGCAGGTCGTCCTCAAATGATGAGGACGAAGAAGTGGTCTGAGGCATGTGCCTAGCCTAGTCTCGCGCGGGAGCAGCCGCAGGCCCCTCGGCCAACAGGCTCTCGAGCAGTTGCTGGCTTGTGGTGAGCGGGTCCGGCATTGACACCACCTCAAGGTGACCGTGCTCGGCATCGCGGTCGATGACGACTGTCGACCAGCTTGCCGCGTCGACCACGTCGGGCCTGGTTGCGACGATGCGGCCTCGCAACCACGCACGCGTGTCAGCGGGAGGCATGCGCATCGCGTCGGCAACTTCTTCGTCGCACGTGATGCGGTCAACGGCGCCGCTCGCGGTGAGACGCGCAGCAAGACCGGTACCGAGTTCACCCCAGTGAAGGTCGGCTGCCTTGAGGCGGTCATCATCCCAGGCGGGCAGTTCGCGGGTGCCGTCGGCGTGCACGACGGCCCACCGTTCCCGCATACGGCCGAGAAGTTGAAGCTTCGCAACCCACTCGACATCGCGGGCCGCCTCGAACGGGTCGCGGCCCAGCGCATCGAGCACTCGCTCCCAGCGCTCGATGACGCCCACCTCGGCCGGGTCCGTCACGTAGTCACGCGCGATCGTCACCAATGCGCGCTGGATCTCGAGGGCGGTCGCCTTCTCGCCGGAGGCAAGCGCCACCTGGTGGCGCAACGTGAGGTCATGCGACACGGCTGCGACCTCGGCCACGGGCTCAGCGAGCGCGAGCGCGTCGAGACGCTCATCTCCCGCCTCGATTGCCGCGAGCACTAGCGATGTGCTGCCCACCTTGAGGTACGTCGCCACCTCAAAGCAGTTGGCGTCTCCCAGGATGATGTGGAGGCGGCGCCACTTGCGCCGGTCCGAGTGAGGCTCGTCTCGCGTGTTGACGATCGGCCTGCGCAGAGTCGTCTCGAGTCCCACCTCCGTCTCGATGTAGTCGGCACGCTGAGATATCTGGAAGCCCGGCGTCTCGCCGTAGGCGCCGAGGCCGACGCGGCCCGCACCCGTCATCACCTGGCGGGTCACGAGGTGCGACGTGAGACGGCGCGCGAGGGTCTCGAAAGGCACGTCACGATTGACGAGGTAGTTCTCGTGCGTTCCGTAGGAGGCGCCTTTGCCGTCGACGTTGTTCTTGTACAGCGCGACGTTTCCGTCGCGGCGGAAGACCTCTGCGGCCGCGAGCGCGATCCGATCTCCCGCCACGTCCCACACGACAGCGTCGTGGGCATTCGTCACCTCTGGCCCCGAGTACTCGGGGTGAGCGTGATCGACGTAGAAGCGGGCACCGTTCGCCAGCACCGCATTGAGGTGTGCCGGGTCTTCCCAGGAGCCACGGCGTCGGCGCAAGGTGACGCCGCGGTTCGCCTCGGAGTATTCGGGGCTGTCGGTGAGGAGATCGGCGGTTGCGTAGCGGCGGTCGCGACGCATGCCCCGAAGGTCCATCAACGGATCCTCGCCGCCGTAGTCCCAGCGGGTGGTGCTGTCGCCCGCCCACTCGCGGCAGGCCGCGACCAGGAGAGACGACAACAAGATGGGGTTGGCGCCCGGATCGGCCGGGTCGGTGATGCCGTACTCGGTCTCGATTCCTACGACACGCATCAGTACTCGCCGACCTCCCGGGCGGCGACAGCGCGCGCCTCGATGAGTTCCTGAGTGGCGGCGGCCTGCAGGTGCGGCGTCGAGATGCCGCGCGAACCACCGCCGATGACGTGCTTGATCGCGCGCGTCTTCGCTCGGTCGACGACATTGCGCAGCAGAGCGCCAGACATGTAGCTGCCGGCATCGCTTTCGCCAAAGAGTGTGTCGACGGTCGCAGCGATCATCGCTGCCACGGTTGCGTCGCGATCCCCGCCGTGCGATGCCAGCTCCTCGTCCGCGAGAGGCAAGGTGGGCGTGAGGTACTTGCCGAGGATGTCGCGCGATGCCGCCGGGTCGGGGCGTGACACCTCGATCTTCACGTCCAAGCGCCCGGGGCGCAGGATCGCGGGGTCGATCATGTCCTCGCGGTTCGAGGCGCCGATGACGATGACGTTCGACAGCGACTCGACGCCATCGAGCTCGGTGAGCAGCTGCGGCACGATCGTCGTCTCCATGTCGGAGCTGACCCCTGAGCCGCGCGCACGGAACAGCGCGTCCATCTCATCGAAGAACACGACAACGGGCGCACCGGTGTGGGCGTTCGCGCGTGCCCTTTCGAAGATGGTCCGGATGTAGCGCTCCGTCTCGCCCACGTACTTGTTGAGCAGCTCCGGACCCTTGACGGACAGGAAGTAGCTCCGGTTCGCGCCGGTCGCCTGGCCGAGCGAGTGTGCGACGGCCTTGGCGATGAGCGTCTTCCCGCATCCCGGCGGACCGTATAGGAGGAGTCCACGCGGGGGCTGCAAGGCGTGCTCGACGTAGAGCTCGGGGTGACGAATCGGCAGTTCGATCGCATCACGGATGCGTTCGATCTGACCCTGAAGGCCACCAATGGCGTCGAAGTCGACGTCGGGGATCTCCTCAAGGAGCAACGCCTCGACTCCCGAGCGATCGATGCGCTCAGACGCGAAGCCTGTACGCGGGTCGATGATGACGGTGTCGCCTTCGTGAACCCGCTCGCGCGCATTGCCGCCGATGAGGATCGCAACGCGCTCGTCCTCGCCGCGGGCCACGACGAGCACTCGCTCGTCGTCGATCACCTCGCGGACGATTGCGGCTTGGCCAGCGCGCTCCGGCTCTGCCGTGCCGACGATGACGCTCATCGCGTTGAGCAGCACCTCGTCGCCGGGCTTCAGATCGGTGCCCACCGACGGCAGCACCGCCACCCGCATCCTGCGACCGTTCGCGACGATGTCAGCATGCTTGCCTGCCCATTGGACAAAGGTCGCAAAGGACTGCGGAGGGGCCGACGCTTCAGCGAGCTTCGTGCGCATCTCACCAAGGGAGTCGCGTGCCTGCTCGAGAAGCCTCGTCAGCTCCTGGTTGCGCTTCTCAAGCGCCGCGATCGTGTCGAGGGCGTCCGCCATCGTCACTCCTCTCCCGTGGCGCTCGTCGTTCCCACGACGTCGCGCCGCACCTTGCGAATCTTCTTGTCGGACACGGGCCGCTCGCCCAAGTCCTCAGGTGACCATTCTTGATCAGCGGCGTATGAGCCCTTGGCCGGGCGGCGGTGACGCAGCGGAGCGGCAACTCCTGGGGCCATCCGCCGCGTCGTCAGAAGAAAACCGGTGTGACCGATCATCCGGTGATCCGGACGGACAGCGAGTCCTTCGAGGTGCCACGTCCGCACCATCGTCTCCCACGCGTGTGGCTCGGTGAAGTCGCCCGTCGACTTGAGGTCCTCGGCGAGGCGCGACAGCTGCGTCGTCGTCGCAACATAGGCGAGGAACACCCCACCGGGTGCAAGCACGTGAGCGGCCGCGTCGAGGTTCTCCCAGGGTGCGAGCATGTCGAGGATGACCCGGTCGACCGAACCGGCGGGCATCCGGCGGGCGTGATCGTCGAAGTCGCCAACGTTCAGGGTCCATGCGGGGTGCGGGCCGCCGAAGAACGATTCGACGTTGGCGCGGGCAATGTCCGCGAAGTCCTCACGACGCTCGACAGAGGTGAGCGCGCCACCGTCGCCGATCGCACGGAGCAGGCTCATCGTGAGTGCTCCGGATCCCACTCCGGCTTCCAGCACCCGCGCGCCGGGATAGAGGTCGGCGTAGCCGACGATCTGCGCTGCGTCCTTCGGGTAGACGACCGCAGCACCCCGCGGCATCGACAGGACGTAGTCGCTCAGCAAAGGGCGAAGCGCGACGTAGTCGACACCTGCCGTGTTGCGGACGACAGTTCCCTCGGGGGCTCCGATGAGGTCGTCATGATGGAACTGACCACGATGGGTGTGAAAGGTCTTGCCGGCCGTCAGCACGATCGTGTGGTGGCGCCCCTTCGGGTCGGTGAGCTGCACCCTGTCACCGGCTCGAAAAGGACCGCGGCGCGCGTCAGCGCCAGTGGGAGCAGGGGAAGCCATAGGCGCAAGTCTACGGGCCTACTCCAAGGCCGCCGTGACGTCCGCAAGGCGCACAATGCCCACCACAGCGTCGTCCCGGAACGCCACCAAGGCGTCGGTCTTTCCCCACCATTGCCGCACATGCGCGAGCAGCACGTCTGAGCCGCCGTCGGCGTCGACATGGGCCCCGCGCGGCAGGGGTGTCGTCACGGCCTGGAGAGGCGTGCTCGAGCGCAGCGACTCAGGGACGACGTCGGTCGCGGCCACCTCGAAACGACCGGCTGGAGAGCCGTCTGCGCCGAGCACGACCACGTCGGTCGCGTGAGCGGCAGCGTCACGAGCATCGGCGACCGTGCCGGTATACGGCACCGCAACGGCAGGACGCATCACCGTGGCGACGCTCAGGGCGTCACGCTTCATCATCACCTGGGAGAAGCGCAAAGCGGCGGAGGCGGACGGCCACAGGATCGAGAACACCATCACACCGGCGAAGACGTCGACGTAGCCGGGGTTCTCGCCGCGTGCGATCGGTGCACCCAGGCAATAGGCGACCACTGCGATCGCGACGACGCGACCGCCCCACGCCGCGACCCGCGTGCCGCGGTTGCGATCACCCGAGAGGCGCCACACCAGGGATTCGAGGATTCGTCCACCGTCCATCGGTATTCCAGGCAGGACGTTGAATACGGCGAGCAAGACGTTCGCCCACGCGATGTACGAGATGAGCACCCCCGTCAAACCGCCGGGGTCAGCGAAGAACAGCACTCCGCGCGCACCGGCAGCGATGAGCAGGTTCATCAGCGGACCCGCGGCCGCTGTCACGCCGTTGACCACGGGAGTGAGGTTCTTGCTCTCAAAACTCGTGTGCCCACCCCACAGCGTCAGCACGATCTCCGTCACCTTGCGACCGAAAGCGCGAGCTGCGATGGCATGCGCGACCTCGTGGAGGAACACCGATGCGACAAGCGACACGGCGAGGATGAAGCCGATCGACAACGTCCTCTTGGTGGTCTCACCCGCGGCTGACGCGAAGAGGTACGACAGCAACGCGAGCATGAGCAAGGTGCTGGGCTGCACAATGACCGGCGCCCCAAGAAGTCGGCCCGCAACGAGGCCCCGAGTGCGCTTATCTGGCATGGGTTCACGGTAGTCGCTACGGACGCTGTCAGTGGACTCACCTAGGCTTGCGCCATGCCTGCACCGCCCGGCCTGTCCCCCTCTCGAGCGAATGACTTCGCGCAGTGCCCGCTCATGTTCCGCCTGCGGTCAATCGATCGAGTCCCCGAGCCGCCTTCACGCGCCGCGACGCTCGGGACGCTCGTTCACGCGGTGCTGGAGAATCTGTTCGATCTGCCTCCTGCACGTCGCACTCCCGCCGCGAGTCGCGAGCTGCTCGAACCGGCGTGGGACGCGATGGTCGACAAGCAGCCAGAGCTCGCCGCACTCGTCGCGGATTCGGCGGAGCGTCACCAGTTCTTCGACGACGCGCGGGCCCGGCTTGGCACCTATTTTGTGCTGGAGAACCCCGAAAGGCTTGAGCCTGCCGCACGTGAGCTGCGGCTCGAGTCGGCACTTGACAACGGCCCGCACGTGCGTGGAGTCGTTGACCGCATGGATGTGGCGCCCGATGGAGCGATCCGGATCATCGACTACAAGTCGGGAGCGGCCCCTCGAGCCGGATATGGCGCGCAGGCGGAGTTCCAGATGCGGTTCTACGCGTTGCTTGTCAGTCGCGCACACGGCCGGATCCCCGCCCTCATGCGCTTGCTGTACTTGCGCGATGGCGGCGTGAAGGAGCTGCGGCCGACGGCAGCGGATGTGGCCGCCGTCGAGGCGGAGATTCGCGGTCGATGGACGGAGATCCGAGGGTGCGCCGAACGTGGCGACTTCCCGACCCAGCCGTCGAGGCTGTGTGGCTGGTGCTCGTTCCAATCGATGTGCCCTGAGTTTGGCGGCACTCCCCCGCCGCTCGATCGCGACGCGATCGAAGCCGCCACTGGAGTGCGGCCACGTGAGGGCGGCGCAACCGCCTCAGTCGGCGAGTGAGCGGGGCCTTTCGCCGTGCGCGAAGGCACGCACGTCATCGACCGTCACGTGCGCAAGCGACGTGACACGCGCGATCCCGTCGATCTGAGGGACGTCCACGTGGCGGATGACGCCAATGGTTCGCGCGCCAGAAGCATGTGCGCTGCGAACGCCTGCGGCGGAATCCTCAATGGCCACACAGTCTGTCGCGAGGACGCCGAGCCGTTGCGCTGCGAGCAGGTACGCCTCCGGGTCTGGCTTGCCACGCGAGACCTCGTCTCCCGTGACGACCGTGTCGAAGAAGTGCCCCGCTTCGTCAAGGAACGCCTCCACGAAGGCTCCGCGCGACATCGTGACGAGCGCGCATGGGATCCCCGCACTGTGAAGAGCCTCGAGCAGCTGGCGTGAATCGTCCATCCACGGCAAGTGCTCACGGGCACGCGCTGTCACCTGGCTGAGCAAGTCGTCGATGATCGTCTCGATCGGGAGGTCAACGCCAGCCGCTTTCAATATCTCTGCGGACACATCAAGGGGGTTGCCGACGAGGGTGAGCGAGTCCTCATACGTCCACGTGGCACCAAAGCGTTCGGCAAGCGCAAGCTCGGCCCCAATCCAGTACGGCTCAGAGTCGATGAGCGTGCCATCCATATCCCAGAGCACGGCGGCCGGAAGTTCACGTGAAGTCACGGCTCAGCAGTCTAGGCTGGATGAATGACCGAGCCGTTGCCCGCACCATCCGACCCCGAGCGCGAGTCCATCATGATCGCTGCTTTCGAGGGCTGGAACGACGCTGGAAATGCAGCGTCGCATGCGATCGACCACTTGGCACGCGTGTGGAACGCCCAGGAGTATGGGGCGCTCGACCCGGAGGACTACCACGACTTCCAGGTGAACCGTCCGACGATCTCGCGGCTGCCGAACGGTGAGCGCGTCATTGCGTGGCCTGGCACCGTCATCTCCACCTGTGCTGCGGTCTCCAATGCTGACCGGCGCATCAGTCTTGCGCGGGGCATCGAGCCCTCCACTCGGTGGCGTCAGTTCTGCAATGAGCTCCTCGACTTCGCCGAAGACCTGGAGGTGACGACGCTCATCACGTGTGGAGCGCTGCTCGTCGACGTCCCGCACACGCGACCGCTGCCGACCTTTGTCACCTCAGAGGACCCGGAGGCGCGCAGGCGATACGGCCTCGAAGCGTCGGACTACGAAGGACCGACCGGCATCGTCGGCGTGCTCGGCCACGAAGCGGCATTGCGTGGCATCACGGTGCTGTCGATGTGGGTGGGCGTCCCCCACTACGTGGCACATCCGCCGAGCCCCAAGGCAACTGTTGCACTCATGGGCCAGCTCGAGCGGCTCGTCGGCTTCCCCGTCGACCTCGGCGACCTTGCCGACGACGCGGCGGCCTGGCAGCGCGGCGCGGACGAGCTGGCGGAGGACGACGACGAGATCGCCCAGCATGTGCAGCAGCTTGAGTCGCTCTTGGACGAGACAAGCCTGCCGGAAGCCTCCGGCGACGCGATCGCGGCCGAATTTGAGCGCTTCCTGCGCCGTCGTGACGACGGGCCTGGAACCGCCTCAGGCTGACGGATCAGCGCGTCGCGGCAATGGTGCCGGTGGCGACGAGGGCCACGATGAGCGCGGCAAAGCCAATGCGGTAGACGACGAACGGCATGAACGACCGAGTCGTGACGAGACGCAAGAACCACACGATCACCGCGAAGCCGACGACGAATGCGACGACGGTCGCGATGACGGTTGCGGCGATTCCCGGTCCCCCCGCCTCCGTGATCTCACCCGAGTTCGTCGCGATCTCGAACACGGCGGAGCCGATGACGGCAGGAATCGCCAAGAGGAACGAGTAGCGCGCAGCCGCCGTGCGCGTGAGGCCCAGCAGACGTCCCGCCGTGATCGTGCCGCCTGAGCGCGACACCCCCGGCACCACTGCTGCCGCTTGCGCGAAGCCGAGCACCACCGCGTCCTTGAGCGTCAGCTCCGACAGCTCACGCGTTGCCGGTCGCGTGCGATCCACCCAACCGAGCACGAGACCGAAGACCGCGAGCACCACCGCCGTGATGTAGAGGTGGCGCAAGCTCGACTCGATCGCCTCCTGGAAGGTGAGCCCGACGGCGACGATCGGCACTGAGCCGAGGATGACCCACCATCCAAGACGGGCGTCGGCGTCGTGAGCCCCCAGGCGAGCACGTCGATCCTTGCCGTCCTTGCCGATGAGAGCGCGGAACCACGCGGAGACGATGCGGACGATGTCTTTCCAGAAGTACACAAGGACTGCGGCCTCGGTGCCGAGCTGGATGATGGCGGTGAACGCGGCGCCTGGATCGTCGCCGTGCGGCAGCAGCGGTCCGAGCACGCGCACATGCGCCGACGATGAGATCGGCAAGAACTCAGTGAGGCCCTGAACAAGGCCGAGCACGACCGCTTCCCACCACGTCATGTCGCACAACGCTACCTTCCGCGCGCCGCCACCACTGACATGGACGCGGCGGGTAGTTTCGCTCGCATGCAGGTGAGGCGATTGGGTGCGCGCGGCGCTGAAGTCTCGCGCCTGGCCCTTGGCACCATGACGTGGTCTCGCGACACCTCCGCCGATGAAGCCGCGCTGCTGTTGGAGAACTTTCTCGACGCAGGAGGCACGCTCATCGACACCGCGGCCACGTACGCGGATGGCGAGGCAGAACGGGTCATCGGCTCTCTCATCGCCGAGGCGTTCTCGCGAGACGACGTGCAGCTGTGCACCAAAGCCGGCGTGCGGCGCACCCCCGAGGGCGGGGTCATCGACGCCTCCCGCGGCGCATTGCTTGACACCCTCGACTCCTCCCTGCACCGCATGGGAACGGACCATGTCGACATCTGGCTTGTCCACACCTTCGATCCCGTGACGCCTCTCGACGAGACGATGCACGCCCTTGAGGTCGCGCTGAACTCGGGACGAGCACGTCACGTCGGCCTGTCGAACTTTCCGGGCTGGGCGCTCGGGCGTGCCGCGACCCTTGCACGCCCAGCCGCTGCCCCCGCCGTTGCCCAAATGGAGTACTCGCTGCTTGAACGGGGCATCGAGAGAGAAGTCATTCCTGCGGCGTCGGCGCTTGGACTCGGGGTGATGGCGTGGTCGCCGCTGGGCCGTGGCGTCCTCACCGGCAAATACCACCACGCCATTCCCGCCGACTCACGTGCCGCATCGGACCACCTCGCCGGATTCGTCGAGCCTTACCTCAACGCGAGAGCCGCCGCGATCGTGTCCGCCCTGATCACTGCGTCGGACGGTCTGGGCCGCAGCCCGCATGAGGTCGCTCTTGCCTGGGTCCGTGACGCGCCCGGCGTGGCATCCGCGATTGTCGGCGCCCGTACCGCGGAGCAGCTGCAGGTGAGCTTGGCGAGCGAGGACCTCACATTGCCGTCAGCAATTCGCGAAGCGTTGAACGATGTGTCGGCGCCGCCGATGGGCTACCCAGAGCGGCGCTAGAGAGACGATTCGAGGAGGTGACCGCGTGACCTATCGCAGGTCGAACTCCTCGATGTCGTCGTCCATGTCATCCTCGTTCTCTTCCGCGTGCGGGTCGAGGGGGTCGTCGTCGAAGTCGTCATCATCACCGTCGTCTTCGCCATCGTCGTCGTCATCGTCATCAAGTACCACGGGAAGCGACTCGCCGTACTCGGCGTCCAACGCCTCCTCGTACCGTTCGAACGCCTCAGCGACGGCGTCGAACGCATCGTCGACGACCGCGTCCTCGGCACTGCGCCGCTGTTCCACCGCCTCCAAATGCGCTTCCAGCGCAGCGGTGAAGTGTCGCAGTGCGTCGCGGGCATTCATCGTCATGCATATGACGTTACCCCTGTCACAGGGTTAGATGGGAGTGAAGATGACTGACGCAACGAAGATCGCCACCGGCCACATCATCACCCCGAGGCGCGCCACGCCCCCATCCGGCTCGCATATGCAGTGGCGCGTTGTTGACATCCCGCACGACATCACACGAGCGGAAGCGGCCCAACTCTTGAGCGAGCAAGCTGAGTACGGCCGTTGGGAACTCGCGCGTTCCGTCCTGTTTGTCGGCGGTGCGAGGCGGGTATGGCTGCGCCGCCGTGCGATGCGTGTCCAACGCACCGACAGCATCGACACCCTCTAGACGGCGATGTCGGGCTCCCACATCTTGGTGCAGTCCCGCCCTGCCTGCTTTGCCGCGTAGAGCGCACGGTCGGCGTCGTCGATGAGGTGATCGGCCGCCTCGTGCACCCCCGTCGCGGTCGCGACGCCCGCACTCACCCGAATCGTGACGATGCCATCCCGCGTGGGAATGGCGAGGCTCGCGCATGCCGCACGCAACGCTTCCGCGATATCGAACGCCTCGCGGGAGTCCACTCCCGGCAGCACGAGCAGGAACTCTTCACCCCCGAACCGCGCCACCTCTGCCTCCGGTGGGGCACCCTCGCTCAACGCCCCCGCCACTGCCGCAATCACGCGGTCGCCAACGGTGTGCCCGTGGACATCGTTGATCTGCTTGAAGTGATCGATGTCCACCATGAGGAGGCTGAACGGCGACCCTTCCGACCGCGCTCGCAACATCATCGCGGGGACATTCACACCCACAAAGCGGCGGTTCCTCAGCCCCGTCGCGGGGTCGCGCATCACTTGCTCCGACAGTTCTGCGCGAAGCCGCTCATTCACCTTGGACTCGGCGATGAGCGCCAGGCGCATCGA
>CAZRHL010000005.1:0-3874 GCA_964600005.1 uncultured Demequinaceae bacterium | reverse complement strand
CTGCGCGAAGCCGCTCATTCACCTTGGACTCGGCGATGAGCGCCAGGCGCATCGAGCACTCCTGCGAAGTCGGAAAGCGCCTCTTTGAAGATGATGGGATCGGCAGTCGCGTCTACTCCGCTTCTTTCAAGCAATCGCCGCGCGTGGTCGTTGGCGTCGACAAGCACGCCATCGACGCCCACGACAAAGACGGCATCGTGGAGCTTGTCGAAGACCCAATCGCGAGCGATCGGCTGGAGTTCGAGGAGTCCCGGCCTCAAGGCGCCGATCCACAACATGATCGCCGCGAGCGCCGCTCCCGCGCAGGTGAGATCGACACCCGTCGGCACGGACCCACTGATCGTCACTGCGGCACATATGACCGGCGCAAACCAGCTGAGAGCGACCATCCAGCCGCGCATCGCGGCAATGGCAGGCAAGCGACGCCGCGCCCGCGTCACCCGCACGAGCGCCGCGACGATCAGCGTCACCATCACTGTCGAGTGAAGAAAGATCGCGGGACCGTACTCGATGCTGCCGTCGTCGCTGCTTGTGTAGATGAGGTGCTGCCACGAAGGCACGATCGCGCACAACAGCATGACGGTGGGATGGATTGACAGCAGCGACCAGGTTGACACCGACACGCGCCACCGCGGATTGATGAGGGCCGACGCCACGGCGGTGGCGCCCGAAGCCACTGCGGCCGCTGCGGGGAGGCCCCACATGGCGACAAAGGCGGGTTCATCTGGCTCGGAGAGCACGATGTTGAGGTTGATGGCGATCCACACCATGATCGCGACCACCACAAACCGCAACGGCATCGCCGTCGCCGATCTGTTGCCCGCTTGCGAGAGGCCGACCATCAAGAGGACACAGCCGAGCAGCGCAATGAGCAGAATGGCGAGAGTGAATGCCGCCATACGAGCCCCCTACCCCCTGGTTTCGCCCTCGCCAACCGATCGACCCGCGCCCCCAATTTGAGGGGCACGTGAGTGGATGGTGACACAATGCGGCGCTGCGCGCTCAGCAATCGGTCAGAAACTGCACCATCACATCGGTGCCCACCTCAAGGCTCTCGATCGGGACACGCTCGTCGATGCCGTGGAAAAGCGACCCGAAATCGAGGTCTACAGGCAGTTTCAGCGGCGCAAATCCGTATCCGGCGATGCCGATGTCGGCAAGGTGCTTGTTGTCGGTGCCGCCCATCATGAGATACGGCAAGACGGCTGCGTCGGGATCGACGGTGTGCAGGGCCGCGATCATCTTGTGCACAAGCGGTGTGTCGAAGGGCAAGTCAAGCGCACGTTCCTCGATGTACGGCTCGACCTTGACGTGTGTCCCTGAGAGCTCTTCGACCTTGCGCAAGACCGACTCCTGCTGACCCGGCAGGTAGCGGGTGTCAACGAACGCCTCGGCAGTGTCCGGCACCACGTTCACCTTGTAGCCGGCATCCATCATCGTCGGGTTCGAGGTATTGCGCACTGTGCCCTCGATCATGCGTGCCACGGGACCGAAGCGCTCGATGATCTCGGCGATGCGCTCTTCGCTCGCCTCGTACTCAAGATCGAGGATCTTCGCCGCACCGCGCAAAAGTGTCTCCACTGTGGGCGTGATGTCGAGTGGCCAGCGGTGGGTGCCAATGCGCGACAGGGCCGCCGCGAGGTAGGTGACAGCGTTGTCGCGATGCACAAGGGAGCCGTGGCCTTGGGTGCCTGAAGCGATGAGCCGCAGCCACTGGATGCCTTTCTCGCCTGTCTGGATGAGGTACGTGCGCTTGTCACCGAGCTGAATCGAGAAGCCTCCCACTTCTGAGACCGCTTCTGTGGCACCGTGAAAGTCGTCGGGATGGTTCTCGACCATCCACTTGGCACCGCGTGCTCCTCCGTGCTCCTCGTCAGCGAAGAAGGCCAAGACGATGTCCCGAACGGGCTCGCGACCTGACGTGATGAGGCGACGTACCGCCTCGAGGTACATCGCGTTGACACCCTTCATGTCGACGGCGCCGCGGCCCCACACCATGCCGTCCTTGATATCGCCGCCAAAGGGATCAACGGTCCAGTCGTTCGCGAAAGCGGGAACCACATCGAGGTGTCCGTGGACGACGAGCGGCGGACGCGATGAATCCGCTCCGTTCCACAGAGCGGTGAGGCTTGTCCGTCCGGGCTCGGACTCGCGCAACACGGGCTTCAGGCCAAGATCGCTGAGGAAGTCCGCGACGTACTCAGCAGCTTCACGTTCTCCGGGTCCGGGCGCGTCTCCGTAGTTCGACGTGTCGATTCTGATGAGGTCGCGGGCAATCGCGACAACGGACTCGGCTGACATGGGGCCAGGCTACCGGCGGCCCTCACCTCATTCGCACGCTAGAGGGCGGTCGCTCTCTGGAGGCCTGCTGAGACCGTGACGATGATGACGATGACGCCCGACGCTGCGATGAGGTAGACGGTCCGGCGATAGCCCGCCTTCGCGGCCGCCATGACGAGACATGCGATCGCGCCGGGAACGAGCGCCATGCCATAGCGTCCCGTGGGGTTGGGAAAATACTGGGGAACCGTCGTGTTGAAGTACGCCTGCACCTGGACCGCCAGCGGATACAACACCATGCCGAGGCCGAGGAGCCAGCCAAGCGAGCGTCGGCCCGGTTCCTTCACAAACGCCACGACCGTCGCCATCATCGCGCCGATGACGAGCACGTTGAGGAGGCGCGTCCACGCGACCAACAGTGCAATGTCCAGCGGCGGTTGAATGTAGTAGTCCGAGGCGAGATTGAAGCCGACAAAGAGCGTCTCGATCCACTCGGAGCCCGGAAGGCCGAGCACGTCACGCGTGTTGATGCCGACGAGCGGGTTCTCCCACGACATGTCGCCGCGGCCCGCTTGAAACGCCTGCCAGATCGCATACGGAACCAAGATCGCGGCCGCCGACGCGAGCGGGAGCAACCACTGCTTCAGGGTGATGCCGCGCAGTCCTTGGTCACGGATCGCGCGAGCGAGCACGAGGATCGCGAGAGCGATGAACGGGATGGTCGTAATGGTCTTGGTCAGCCCGACAAAGCCCACCATCACCGCTGGGAGCACCCAGTCGTGGTTGTCCTCGAGGAAGATGCGCGCCGCAAGCCACAAAGCGATGGCTCCGGCCAGTGGCGCGACAGCGTCAGGATTGACGGTTGTCGAGGCATGGAGCACGCGCGGGAACGACAAGAGGATGAGTGGCGCCATCATCGAGATCGCCGGGTCCACTCTCCAGCGCCGCAACGCGACGAAGAGCATGAACATCCCGGCCGCAAGCCAGGGCACACCTGTGAGCCGCGCCGCATCGGTGAAGGTGAGCGACGTCGTCTCGTCGAGGACGCGAGCTGGCAGTCCCACCATTGCGTAGTACAGCGGCGGGTGGGCGAAGTTGTATTGATCCGCGTTGTACGGGAAGCGCCATGCCCACATCGGGGCGTCACACGGAGGCAATGCGTACCGCTCTTGGCCCATGCATGCCCACTCGGCGCGAATCTCGGGAGCAATGACATCTCCACGGGCGGGGATCTCCCCGTGTGCGACGCGATACGCGTAGTCAGCGTGAGTCGGCTCATCTATGCGGGACATCGCTTCGCCGCCACCGAAGATGGTGGGCACGACAACGGCGATCGAGATGAGGAGATAGACCCCAGCAAGGATGACGCGGTGCGACGTGGAGGTGTCGAAACGGGCTGCGGCCTCTTCAAGGCGTCCTACGAACCGGTGATGGACGCGCACGGGGTGATCAATCGTCCGCTCGATCGCCATCACACCTCCTGGCCACTCGCGGGGACATGCCCCCCACAGGGCAACAGGACACGGACTCGTTGTGTTGGTGTCCGAGGGGGGACTTGAACCCCCACGCCCTATACGGGCACTAGCACCTCAAG
>CAZRHL010000004.1:28185-37847 GCA_964600005.1 uncultured Demequinaceae bacterium | reverse complement strand
CGTCGCCCTCAAGGTCGCAGCTGGCGAGGAGTTCAAGGAGCGTCAGGCGCGGGTGCTGGAGGGTGCGCGCATCGTCGCCGAACGTCTCACCGCTCCCGACGCGATCGAGGCGGGCGTCAACGTCGTCACCGGCGGCACCGATGTCCACCTGGTGCTCGCGGACCTGCGCAACTCGCAGATGAACGGCCAGGAGGCGCAGGACCTGCTCCACGAGGTGGGCATCACGGTCAACCGCAATGCCGTGCCTTTCGACCCCCGCCCGCCGATGGTCACCTCCGGTGTCCGCATCGGCACCCCGGCTCTTGCGAGCCGCGGCTTCGGTGCGAACGAGTTCACCGAGGTCGCCGACATCATCGCCGAGGCGCTCAAGGGCGGAGCCGATGTCGATGCCTTGCGCGCACGCGTTGCGAAGCTGGCTGCCGACTTCCCGCTCTACCCGGGCCTCACCCAGTAATGGCTCAGCGACTCGACGGCACGGCGACAGCCGCTGCCATCAAGGCGGAGCTGACGGCACGGGTGGCGGCGCTCGCCGAACGTGGCGTCGTCCCCGGCCTCGGCACGATTCTCGTGGGAGAGGACCCGGGCTCGACGTGGTACGTCGCGGGAAAGCACAAGGACTGCGCCGAGGTGGGGATCTCTTCGATTCGCGAGGATCTCCCGGCGACGGCAACGCAGGACGAGATCGAAGCGGCTGTGCGCCGTCTCAATGACAATCCACAGTGCACGGGATTCATCGTTCAGCTTCCGCTTCCCGACGGCATCGACACGCACCGCGTTCTCGAGCTCATCGATCCTGACAAGGACGCGGACGGCCTTCACCCCACCAACCTGGGGCGCTTGGTGCTGCGCGTGAACGAGGAGATCGAGAGCCCGTTGCCGTGCACCCCGAAGGGCATCATCGAGCTCATCGAGCGTCATGGGGTGTCCTTGCGCGGCAAGCACGTGGTCGTCATCGGCCGTGGCACCACAGTGGGTCGCAGCATCGGCCTCATCCTCACCCGCAGGGCCGTCAACGCAACGGTGACGCTGTGCCACACCGGGACACAGCACCTTGCCGAGCTGACCCGTCAGGCCGATGTCATCGTCGCCGCAGCCGGCGTGCCGGGCATCGTGACGGCTGACATGGTGAAGGACGGTGCTGTGCTCATCGACGTCGGGGTGAGCCGGGTGACCGATCCTGAGACCGGAAAGGCGAAGGTTGCGGGCGACATCGCGGCCGACGCTCGCGACAAGGCCTCGTGGTACTCGCCGAACCCCGGTGGGGTCGGACCCATGACTCGAGCGATGCTCCTTGCGAACGTTGTCGAGCGTGCGGAGCGCATCGCTCAGTAGCGTCGGAGGGCGCCGGTAGGGTGACCGCATGCGTATCGTCACCGCCAACGTCAATGGAGTACGTGCAGCCCTGCGAAAGGGCATGCAGGAGTGGCTTGCCAGCGTCGAGGCCGATGTGATCGCGCTCCAAGAGGTGCGGGCCCCGGATGACATCGTCGACAGTTCCTTTGACGGCTGGCACGTTGAGCGGGTCGCGTGTGATGTGAAGGGCCGCGCTGGCGTCGCCCTCTTGTCCCGCACCCCGATGCGGGATGTCCTCATCGATGCCGCCGCGCTCGGCGGCGTCGCGGCGCTGCCTCTTCACACGGGTCGGTGGGTCGAGGCCACTGTCGATTCGCCCGAAGGGCCCGTGCGCGTGGTCTCGGTCTATGTGCATTCGGGGGAGGCGGGCACGCCCAAGATGGATCTCAAGTACGAGCACCTCGACGCGATGACCGCTCGCATGGATCAGCTGCTCGTCGACTTTGAGCGCGTGGTGGTCATGGGTGACATCAACATTGCCCACACGCAGCACGACATCAAGAACTGGAAGGGCAACCTCAAGTCTGCGGGCTTCTTGCCGGAGGAACGTGCGTACCTCGACAGGTGGATTGCGGCCGGTTGGGTGGATGTGCACCGCACGCTTGTGGGCGTGCAGGACGGTCCGTACACGTGGTGGTCGATGCGGGGCAAGGCCTTTGACACCGACTCCGGCTGGCGCATCGACTACCAGTTCGCGAGCCCGGCTCTTGCTCAAGCCGCTGTCGCGGCGCGCGTCGACCGGCAGTCGTCGTGGGATGCGCGCTGGACGGATCACGCTCCGCTCGTTGTCGAATACGCGCTGGGATGACGGCTAGAGCATGAGGAATGCGGGGCGCGGAAGTCCCGCAGCGATGAACTCGCGATCGATCATCTGCGCGGTGGACGGCGCCGCCGCCCTGCGGACAAGTGCCACCGCTGAGCTGTCGATGCCCGCTCCCACCATGTGTGCGCCGAGCGCACCGGAGCGGAAGGCCGTCTCGACGGCCAGGTTCAGAGCCGCGCTCGACACGTCCATGTTGGCGTCGAGCGATGCATGAGAGCGGTACATCGCCTTGCCCGCCTCGACAAAGCGCTCGTGGGCGGGGCCGGTGCCCGAGAACTCATCCCGCATGATCTCGACACGTTCATTCTCGGTGAGGAAGTGGCGAGCGCGACGTTGGAGGAGTGGGTCCTCCAACGCGTCGATGAGGTGGCGCGCATCAGGGCGGCTGAGGAGTTCACGCAGACTGCCAAGGCCAAGCGCGTCGCATGTCTTGTGCATGTCCTCGACGCGGCTTCGCACAAGCTCGACTTGTGTCCCGGCACGCGGACCGGCGTGGACGATGAGCAGAGTGAGCCCGTACTCCGGGAAGTAGAGAGGGCACGGTTGAGCGCGTGGAGGGCTCTCGCTGAAGTCGAGCATGAGGGCCTCGCCTTCGCGACACCTCACGATGGTGTGTTGGCTGAGGCCCGCAGTGGCAGCGCCGACAAAGTCGTTCTCGACATCGATGCACACGTCCGCGAGATCGGATGCGTCTGCGCCTGTCGGCAGACCGAGCCCCCATGCCGCGTTGATGCCCATGGCGACGGCGGCCGTCGCAGACACAAGTGACGACACCCCCGCCCCGAAAGGCACACATGAGGTGACAGCGATATCGAGTCCAGGTCCGGAATAGCCGCGCTCTTGCAGCGCCCATAGGGGGCCGGCGAGGTAACTCGACCACCCGCCGTCCCGTGGCTCGGACAAGGTGGCGAGGGAGCCGGTCCACACGCCTGGCCCGTCCGGAGAGCTCTCGTGGGGAGCATGTGCAATGCGCACCACGTCGTCGTCCCGGCGGTGGATGGCCACATAGGTGCGGTGTGGAAGGACCGTCGGCAGGCTGAGCCCGCCGCCGATATCGGTGTACTCGCCGATGATGGTGATCCGGCCCGGCGCTGACGCCTCGACATCGGTGTCGCGCTCGAAGGCAGAGACCAGCAGGTCTCGCGCCCGCCGTGACCCCTCATGACGCGGCCAGGGCTCGACCCATTGGGGTTCGGCGGCTTCGGCGTCGCGTCCCATGCAGACAATTGTGCCAGCGCCTGGTGGTGACTCTGTTGGAGGGTCGTGACAAGATGACGTGACAGCGTGTGTCACAACGTGAAGGAGCCGCCATGGCCGCGTCGGATAAGGCAAGCAAGGTCCCCGCAGAACCCGCGCCCCCTGCGCCTCCAGCGGCTGCGCATGAGCCGGCCTCGCACGTTCCAGCGCCATCCGTGCTAGAACGCATGCGTCGCAACCGGATGGGCGTGGCGCTTGGCGCCCTCGTCGTCGCCGTCGTCGTCGGTCTCGCGCTGTCGATCCTCGTGCCGGACTCGCACGTCCTTCTCGCCCTTGTCATGCTCGGCGCGCTCGTCGCATTCGCGGTGGGATTCACCGTCCGCACTCTCGACAGGTCGCGCGGCTACGCGGCGCAGGCCACGGCACTCGTCACGGCGGCCATCGGCACGCATCTGATGGCGACCACTGGCCTTGTCAATGAGGCGATCGATGAGGCAAACGGGGTTGCGGCGCTGCTTGGATCGGGCACGCCAGGTGGCCTTGGTTGGGACGATGCTGTGCTCACCGCGCTTGCGACGCCCACGATCTCGACGGGTGCGCTTGTCGCCGGTGTTGTCGCGGCGATCATCGCCGGATGGGCGAGGCGAGACTAGGCGCTGGGCTTCGCTCCCGATACGGGTGTGACAGCAAGGTTGCGTCCCGCAAGACCGCGGCTGCGGTTGCCGAGCGTGCGTGCGACGGCGCGCAAGGCCTGAGCAGACGGCGATTCTGGCGAGGACACGACGACAGGTTCACCCGTGTCTCCGCCTTCGCGCAGTGCGACGTCAATCGGCACCTGGCCCAGGAGCGGCACGGTGGTGCCAAGCGTCGCGCTGAGGCGCTCGGCCACCTGCTGACCGCCACCGGCGCCAAAGAGGTGGAGGCGGCTGCCGTCGGGCTGTTCCATCCAGGACATGTTCTCGATGACGCCCACGACCGACTGCGAGGTCTGCGTGGCGATCGATCCTGCGCGTTCGGCGACGCCTGCCGCTGCGGCCTGAGGCGTCGTCACGACGACAAGCTCGGCGTGCGGCAAGAGCTGTGCGACGGAGATCGCGATGTCCCCGGTGCCGGGGGGAAGGTCGAGCAGGAGGACGTCGAGATCGCCCCAGAACACATCGGCAAGGAACTGCTCGAGCGCCCGGTGAAGCATCGGGCCGCGCCACACCACGGGCTGGCCGTCCGGCACGAACATGCCGATCGACACCGCCTTCACCTCGTGGGAGATGGGCGGCAGGAGCATGTCGTCGAGCCGGGTGGGCTGCCCCTCGACACCGAGCATGCCGGGAATCGAGAAGCCGAAGATGTCGGCATCGAGCACACCGACCTTGAGACCATCGGCCGCCATCGCTGCGGCGAGGTTCGCGGTCACGGTCGACTTGCCGACACCGCCCTTGCCGGACGCGATCGCGTAGACGCGGGTGAGGTTGCCCGGTTGGGTGAAGGGGATGATCGGCTCTGGCTTGCCTCCGCGCAGCTGTGAGCGCAGATTGAGGCGCTGCTCCTCGGTCATCACCCCAAGGTCGACGCGGACGCTCGTCACGCCGTCAACGCTTGCCGCTGCGGCTTCCACGTCCTTCGTGATGCGGTCCCGCATCGGACAGCCCTGAGTTGTGAGGTCGATGCCGATCACGGCGGCGCCGTCCCCGGACACATCAACCGAGCGCACCATGCCGATCTCGGTGATGGGGCGGCGGATCTCGGGGTCGATCACCTTCGCCAGGGCAGCGGTCACGAGCTCAACAGTCGACATGCGTCCATCGTAGGCACCCGATAAGGGGCCAGGCGACGGACTCAGGACTCAGGACGAGCGGGCGTCGCGGTGTTCACCGCGGTCATCGTCACGCAGGTCTTCGCGCAGATCCTCGAGGAGCGCGCGCAGCTCGGAGCGGACGAAGTCGCGCGTTGCAGTCTCGCCGAGCGCCTGTCGCAGCGCGGCAACCTCGCGGGCGAGGTACTCGGTATCGGCGAGCGACCGCTCGGCACGTTGACGGTCCTGCTCGGCCGCGACGCGGTCACGGTCGTCCTGTCGGTTCTGCGCAAGAAGGATGAGGGGAGCGGCGTATGAGGCCTGCAGCGAGAGCATGAGGGTGAGCACGGTGTAGCCGTACTCGGAGGAGTCGAAGCGCATGTCCTCCGGCGCCCACGTGTTCCACACGAGCCAGGCGACGCAGAAGATCGTGAGGTAGACGAGGAAGCGCGGGGTGCCGAGGAACCGCGCAATCCCTTCGGAGATGCGTCCGAAGCGGTCCGAACGCTTCGCTCCGGGAAGTGGATTGCGAAACAGGCCGCGCTCCCGCTTTGGACGATCGAGGCGGCCTTCAGACATCCTCGCCTCCATCGCTTTGAGTCACTGCACGGTTGTCATGGTGATCGCTTGGATCGTGTTCACGCCAGTCGCTTGGCAACAGGTGGTCGAGAACGTCGTCGATCGAGATCGCGCCGACAAGGTGGTGATCCTCATCGACAACGGGCAGCGCCATGATGTCGTAGGCGGCCATGCGGCGCGCCACCTCGGACAGGTGATCCTTCGGGTTGAGCGGCGCGATCGTCGGGTCCACATAGTTGCCAACGGAGTCGTGAGGAGGCTCACGCAGGAGACGCTGGAAGTGGACAAGGCCGATATAGCGACCGGTGGGCGTCTCCAACGGCGGCCTCACAACGAAGACCATCGTCGCGAGCGCAGGAGCCAGCGACTGGCGGCGCACGAGGGCCAAACACGTGGCGACGGTCGTCTCGGGGCCCACGATCACTGGATCGGTCGTCATGAGGCCACCGGCAGAGTCGTCCTCGTAGCCGAGGAGCTGTCGCACACGGCGCGCGTCCTCCGGCTCCATGAGCGCAAGAAGCTCCTGCGCCTGGGTGGGCGGCAGATCGCCGAGGAGGTCGGCGGCGTCGTCGCTTTCCATCGCCTCAAGGACGTCTGCGGCGCGATCCCGGCGAAGGGTGCTGAGCAGTGCGATCTGATCTTCCTCGGGAAGCTCTTCGAGAACGTCAGCCAAGCGCTCGTCGTCGAGCGCGGCGGCGATCTCAGCGGACCGCGCAGGGGACATCTCCATGAGGGCCGCCGCGAGGTCGGCCGGCTTGTAGTCGGCAAACGACTGAATGACGAGCGCCGCACCCTGCATCGTGTCGCGAGTCGCGAGGCCGGTCACGGCGTCGACGTCGACCACGAGCGCCTCGCCACGGCGAGACAAGCCAAGAACGCCGCGGCGCCTTTCGCCCTTGCGGACATACAGCTTCGTCACTTGCCACGTTCGGCCGCGGGTCTGCTCGATCGCGATGTCCTCGATGTATGCAGTCGCCTTGTCCTCTTTGAGGGTGACGGAGCGGTCGAAGAGCTCACCGATTGCGAGGGTCTCTGAGGCGCGCGCCTGAAAGCGGCGCAAGTTGACGACGCCGGTGCAGATGACCTGGCCGGGCGCGATCGACGTGACACGAGTGAGGGGCAGGAACACACGCCGACGCCCGGGCACCTCGACAACGAGACCAACGGCGGACGGGGCTCCGGTTCTGCGCATGAGCAGGACGACGTCACGGACGCGGCCCACAGCGTCTCCGAGGGGGTCGAAGACGTTCGTTCCGGCCAGCCGTGCCACATAGACGCGCTCTACTGCCGTGCTCATGGGCTCAGCCTAATGTCGGAACGAGTTTGGCCTGGGGAGGCTAGTCCGCGCGGTGAGCAACGCCGAGCGCGGCAAGGCCGGCCCATCCCGCATACAGATCGTGAGGATTGCCGGTGAGCGCAAGGCTCGCCGCAAACTCGACTGCGGCGGCGCGAGCCCGTGTGAACGTGTCGGGGTCAATGCCGCCGTACCCTGCGATGAAGGCATCCCAGGCCGTGACGGGGATTGTTGCGAGGGCCTGGCCGATGTCGTTCGCCGGATCGGCGGCCGCGGCGTCACCCCAGTCGATGATGCCGGAGAGCAAGCCGTTTGCCGTCATGATGTGCTCGGCCCGCAGGTCGAGGTGACACCACCGTTCTGGTCCAGCCGGACGCGTCGTGCCGGCCTGGAAGATACGGCATGCGGCGGCGACGTCGAGACGCCAGGGCCCCACCTCGGTGCGCCGCGCTAGGGTGACGAGCCGATCTTCCGTGCGAGCAGCGCGGGCGCGAAGCGGTTGGGACCACCGCGGGTGACGCGGGGCCTGCGCCGGTGCGGGAGAGTGGAGCGCGGCCAACGCGAATCCCAACTGGGCGGCGCCGTTCAATGACAGGGGCGCGTGATTCATCGGGGTGCCCGGCACCCACGGCACGATGCTCCAGCGCCAGGGGTAGTGCTGCGTCGGCCGCCCGACCCGGACGGGAACCGGCGCGCGGAAAGGCAGTCGAGCCGAGAGGTGGGGGAGCCAATCGAGCTCTGTCAGTTGGCGATCGGCGGCAAGCTGGCGTCGGGGGAGGCGGATCGCCCAGTCCGTGCCGAGGCGCCAGACGACAGCGTCGCGGCCCACGTGAGGGTCGCCCAGTTCGAACTGTTGCGCCTCCGGCACTTGCGTCGCCAAGAGGTGCTGGACGAGCTCAGCCGAGATGAGGATCTCGGCGACGGGAGGCCGCGCGGAGGTCGTCATGGCGTCACCCTAGAACTGGGGGCACCGCGGGGCCATAGCGAAGCAGCACAAGGAGCACGTCACGCCGTTGTGGGCGAGCGACGGCAGAATGCGAACGAAGTCGGCAAATGCCACCTCTTCTCACTCGCGGTTCGCGCGCACTGACTCCCAACAGGTGAGGATCGCCTCTGCAGAGGCGTCGATGTCGTCCGCTGTGGTCGCCGCATCCGAGACGCTGAGGCGCAGCACGCGCTGGCCGCGCCACAGTGACGCCCCCGCCCACATCGTGCCCTCGGACTGGATCGCGGCGATGACCGCATCGGTGATCGCGTCGTCTCCCCGCTCGCCCGGACGCCTTCCGAATGCGACGGGAACTTGGTTGAGGACGGGAGGCACGACGACCTCAACCCCCGCGTCGGCGAGACGCTGCGCAAAGCGTTTCGCCAGGTCGCAGGAGTCGTCAACGAGCTTCGCGATGCCGCTGCGGCCCCTCGCTGCCAGCAGCGCCCACGTCTCGACGCCACGGGCGCGCTGCGACATGTGGGGGCTGAGGTGCATGAGCGGACGCGCATCGGTCGTGGCGAGATAGGGCGCGTGCATCGCCATTGCCCGGTAGAGGTCGTCGCGCTCGCGCACGATGACCACGCCGCTGTCGTAGGGGGCATTCAGCCACTTATGCGCGTCAGTGGCCCACGAATCGGCATGCGCCACCCCCGTGACGAGGTGGCGTCGGGAGGGCGAGGCGGCCGCCCACAGGCCGAAAGCGCCGTCGACGTGGACCCACGCCCCACGTTCGCGTGCCGCAGGGATGATCTGATCGAAGGGGTCCGAGACGCCAGTGGTGACATTGCCCGCCTGGAGGAGCACCAACGTGAGGTCGTCCACGTCATCCGGGAAGAGGTCGGCGCGAATCGCACCCGTCTCATCCGATGGCACCCGCTCCACGAGGCCGGGCGCGAGTCCGGCGAGACGCAACGATTTGAGCGCCGAGATGTGAACGTCTTCGCCCACGACAACGCGAATGGGCGGTGCGCCGACGAGGCCCTGCTCTTCGACCGACCAGCCAGCGCGAGCGAGCAAGGCGTCCCGTGCTGTGACGATGCCCGTGAAGTTGGCCAAGGTGGCGCCGGAGGTGAAGGTGGCGACGGCGTCGGCCGGGAGTCCCAGGAGATCGACGATCCACCCTGCTGCGACCTCGTCGAGCACGCTCGCGACGGGGGATTGGACGGGAAGCGCGGCATTCTGATCCCACGCTCCCGCGAGGATCGCCGCCGCTGCGGCCGCGGGCTCAACGCCGCCGTTGACGTAACCGAAGTAGCGTCCGGCTGCCTGCACCGTTGTGGCGGGCGAGCCGAGTTCGTCGAGTTGGCGGAGCACATCGCGCGGATCGCGTGGCTCATCCGGGATGGGGATGCGGAACGCGTCGAGAGCCGCAACGGCCTCAGCGGAGGGCGCGATAGGCCGATGGGGCATGGCAGCGATGTAGCCTCCGGCGCGGCGAGCTGCCTCGGTGGTGAGCGAGATGCGAGTACGCAAGCGGTCGAGGGCCGCCGGGTGGCTCCGCGCGCGGGTGAGATCCGTCATGACGATGAGCCTGAAGCAACTGGCTCCCGAGTTCCAGCGCCAGTTTGAGGCCAACTGGCGCTGTGCATGTGGTGCCAGTTTCCGCCATGCTGGCCCGTATGCGCACCACAGCCGAGCA
>CAZRHL010000004.1:26697-28085 GCA_964600005.1 uncultured Demequinaceae bacterium | reverse complement strand
TCTCGCGGCGTGCTGGGCCTCAGCCCTCAGGAGCGTTTCGCGCAGATCCTCACGGGACAGTACGAACCGATCGTGGCTTTCAACACGGCATCGCCGCCGCCAGCGCCGCACGTCTCACGTGCTCTTGTGGACCCCGTCGGGTTCCTTGGGGGCGCCCCGATCCAGGGCAATGGCTACTCGGCCCTTGGCCACCGCGACCTCGTGCTTGCCGTCACCGAGCACTTGCGCAGGCAGGGCATCCCGGCGAAGCCGGAAGAAGTGGTCATCACCGCCGGTGCTCAGCAGGCAATCTGGCTTGGCGTCACGATGCTGGCGACGTCGCAACGGCCGGTCGCTCTTGAATCGGTCACGTACCCCGGCGTCTTCGATGCCGTCCACGCGTCAGGTTCGCGCCCGCTCGCCTTGCCGATGACGGAGAGCGGCCTCGACGCGCTTGCCTCGGTCAAGCTCCTCCGCGCTGCGCGGCCGGATGTCGCCTACCTCACGACCTTCCACAACCCGACGGGCACCGCTATGACGGAGCACGAGGCCCTCACCTTCCTCGAAGGTGCCGCCGCGACAAACACCACCGTCATCGATGACCGCACCATCGGCGAGCTCGCGATCGACGGCACGCCGCCCAAACCGTTCGCGGCGATGAACAGCGGCGCCTGCGTGCTCACCATCGGCGGGATGTCAAAGGTGTTCTGGGGTGGCCTGCGCATCGGCTGGATTCACACGAACGCGACTCTTGCGGCGCAGTTGCGCCACCGTCGCGCGGCGATGGATCTTGGCTCGCCGTCACTGTTCCAGCGCATCGCGGCCCGGCTGCTCGCGGAGTTCTACGACGAGACGCTCGCGTGGCGCCTCGCCTCGATGAAGGAGTCGCTCGACGCCGTCGACGAGGCGGTTGCGGAGAACGGGCTCGATTGGGAGTACCGCCGCCCCCTCGGTGGTCCGGCTCTGTGGGTGCGCTTGCCAGGCGGCGGGGCGAACCGCTTTGCTGAGCGTGCCGCCGAGGCGGGCGCACCGGTTGCGGCTGGCGCGGCATTCGAGGTGCTGCCGGGCTTGGGTGCAGACCGATTCCGCTTGCCGTTCTACCTCACGGCCGAGGAGATGCGGCTCGGCATCAAGATGCTGGCAGAACGAGCGACCTAGCCGCCCACCCCGCTGCTCTGCGCCCTCGCCGCTCACCCCGGCCGACGCTCACCCCGTCCTCCCCAAAGTTCTGAACCTTTCACCCAGGCGACACGCGCAACGCGGTCGCGAAACCGGCGTCGGCGTCGGCGTGTTGGTTGCGTCATCGGTTCGGAGCGTCAGGGTGGGGCGATTTGCGGTTCGTAGCACCGGGGGACGGCCGACGCTCACCCCGTCCTCCCCAAAGTTCTGAACCTTTCACCCAGGCGACA
>CAZRHL010000004.1:0-26597 GCA_964600005.1 uncultured Demequinaceae bacterium | reverse complement strand
CGGCCGACGCTCACCCCGTCCTCCCCAAAGTTCTGAACCTTTCACCCAGGCGACACGCGCAACGCGGTCGCGAAACCGGCGTCGGCGTCGGCGTGTTGGTTGCGTCATCGGTTCGGAGCGTCAGGGTGGGGCGATTTGCGGTTCGTAGCACCGGGGGACGGCCGACGCTCACCCCGGCCGACGTTTGGGTCGGCCGACGCTGGCTCCACTCAGGGAAGAAGTCGCGCCATCCACGCCTCGACCTCGTCGGGGTCGCGCGGAAGCGCTGCCGAGAGGTTCTCGGAGCCGGTCTCGGTCACGAGGACGTCGTCCTCGATGCGTACGCCGATGCCGCGCAGCTCAGCCGGGACCGTGAGATCGTTCGCCTTGAAGTACAGGCCGGGCTCGATGGTGAAGACCATGCCGGGCTCAAGGACGCCCTCCATGTAGAGCTCACGTTTTGCGGCGGCGCAGTCGTGGACGTCCAGCCCTAAGTGGTGCGAGGTCGAATGGACCATCCAGCGTCGGTACAGCTTTGACTCCGGGTCCTCCATGTCGGGAACGATGCCCCACTCGGTGAGGCGCTTCTCGATGACCTCCATCGCCGCAAAGTGAATGTCGATGAACTTGACCCCTGGCGCTGCGATGGCGTGTCCAGCGTCGGCCGCTTCCAAGACCACCTCGTAGACCTTGCGCTGAACCGGCGTGAAGACCCCGTCGATGGGCAGCGTGCGCGTGATGTCGGCGGTGTAAAGGCTCTCCACCTCGACGCCAGCGTCAAGGAGCAGGAGGTCACCGCGGCGCACCTGGCCGGTGTTGCGGATCCAGTGGAGGGTGGTCGCATGCTCGCCGGAGGCAGCGATGGTCTCGTAGCCCACCGCATTGCCCTCCTCGCGGGCGTGACCGTCAAAGGTTGCCTCGACAACCCGTTCGCCGCGCTTGTGCTCAACCGCGCGCGGCAGCTGCTCGACCACCCGCTCAAAGCCCGCGATCGTTGCGTCGACGGCGTCGCGCAGCTGCTGAACCTCGTACGCGTCCTTCACCAAGCGCATCTCACTGAGCGCACGGCGCACGGCCCTGGTCGGGTGGTTCGCGAGGCGGATGCCGCCCGGCAAGTCCTTGAGCGGTGCCGTCTTGATGCCGGTCATCACCTCGAACTCACGGAGGCCGGGGCGGCGGCCGATCCAGAACTCGCCTGAGCGGGGGTCAGAGTAGAAGCCTTCGTCGTCGGCGCCAGCGGGCGGGATGAGGAAGAGCGTCGTGTCATGGCCCTCACCATCAGGGAGGGGCTCCATGACGAGAACGGCGCCAGGCTCATAGTCAGCGCCAAGGCCGGTGAGGTAGGAGAAGTCGCTGTCGGGACGGAAGCGGTAGTCGGTGTCGTTCGAGCGCGCCTTGAGGTCGCCAGCTGGTGCCACGATACGCACTCCAGGGAACATGGCGCTGAGTCGGCGACGGCGCTCAGCCGCATACGGCGCCGCAGCGATGGCCGTGGCGGCGACATCCGCCTCACCCCATCCGCTCGCGAGGAACCGCTTGAACTCGTCGGTGCTCGGGCGCGTGGTGCGCGCCTTGTTCAGCTCTGCTGGTGCCTTGTCAGTGTTGTCCACGCGGCTATCGTGACACGGCCGAGCCGGGACCTGCATCGAGCCAGGTGAGCGCCGCATTGCGGCCCACGTACCCTGGGACTGTGCGCATCGACCTTCACACCCACTCGTTGGTGTCGGATGGCACGCAGTCACCGGCGGATGTGATGCGTGCCGCTGCCGACGCCGATCTCGATGTTGTCGCGCTCACCGATCACGATTCGATGGCGGGGCTTGAGGAGGCAGCGGAGACGGCGCAGGCGCTTGGGATCGACTTTGTCCCCGGCATCGAGGTGTCCTGCCGCAACCGCGGGGTATCGATCCACCTCCTTGCGTACTGGCCGGATCCGGCAGACACCGGCGTCAAGGAGATGCTCACCCTCACTCGGGATGCGCGGGTGGCTCGGGCGCAACAGATCGTTGCGAAGATCAGTGCCGACTACCCCCTCAGCTGGGATCAGGTGCTCATGTATGCGGGCACGGCGGAGACGGTGGGACGCCCGCACATCGCGGACGCGATGGTGGCGGCCGGGCTGTTCGAGAGCCGTGATGCTGCGTTCGCTCACGTGCTTGCCGGGAACTCGGCGTACTTTGTGCCGCACTACGCGCCCGACGTGATCGACGCGATCCGCACCCTCCGTGCCGCAGGCGCAGTGACGGTCTTTGCGCACCCGGGAGCGGATGGCCGCGGCCGTGTGGTGCCGACCTCGGTCATCGAGGCGATGGCGGACGCAGGCATGGTGGGAATCGAGATCGGTCATCGTGACCATTCCGCCATGCAGCGCGTGCGCCTCACCCGCATTGCCGAGCGGCTCTCGCTCGTGCCGACCGGAGCGTCGGACTACCACGGCGACGGCAAGCAGAACCGGCTCGGCGAGAACCTCACGACCCCCGAGAACTACGCGCGCCTTCAGACCGCCCGCGGAGGCGTCGGCCGGTAAAGTCGCGGGATGGATTTCGCGGCGACCCCAACCCTTGAGCACCCCCTCGTGCGCCTGGAGGCCCTGACGCACTCACACGCTGCAGACCTCGCCGACGCCGCGGCCGAGGGCGAGTTGTGGCGCACCTGGTACACGACGATTCCTGCGCCCGACGCTGTCGACGCGGAGATCGACCGCCGCCTGGGGCTGCAGGCCGAAGGCCGCATGGCGCCGTGGGCCGTCATCGAACCGGCGACAGGCAAAGCGGTGGGGATGACGACGTACATGGACATCGAGGCCGCCCACCGGCGCGTCGAGGTGGGCTCCACGTGGATTGCGAAGCATGTCCAGGGCACGGGCCTCAATCCGGCCGCAAAGCTCCTGTTGCTCACGCGCGCATTCGAGGTGCTCGACTGTGTGGCCGTCGCGTTTCTCACGCACTGGCACAACCAGCAGTCGCGCGCTGCGATTGAGCGCCTTGGGGCGCGTCAGGATGGGGTGCTGAGGGGGCACCGCATCATGCCTGACGGCATTGTGCGAGACACCGTGGTGTACTCGGTGCTCGCCCACGAATGGCCAGGCGTGCGCCGGGGCCTGCTCGAGAGGCTCACCCGGCGCGCTGGCGGCTAGGTCAGAGGCAGCGCCCGCGAGCGACGCTCGCTCTCACTCGGTTGTCGGGGCCGACGCGGCAGGAGTGCCGCCCTGGCCGGAGGGGCGACGCCGACGCCGACGCTGGCGTGCGGGGCGCTCGCCGCCACCCGTTGCTCCAGCCTCGTCGGTGCGGGCTGCCGCGGTGTCGCGGCCCTGGCCCGAACGTCGGCCGCCTTCACGGCGCTCGCCGCCGCCCTGACCTCCACGACCGCCCTGACCGCCACGGCCACCCTGGCTGCCACGGCCACCCTGGCTGCCACGGCCACCCTGACCGCCACGGCCACCCTGGCCACCGCGACCGCCAGAGCGCTCGCCTCCCGTGCCGCCTGCCGGCTTGCGGCCGGTCTCGCCCAGGTCCTCAAGGCGTTCGGCGTCGAGTCCCGCGCGGGTGCGTGCGTCGCGAGGAAGCTGACCCGTCGTGCCTTCGGGGATGTCGAGGTCGGTGAAGAGGTGTGGGGAGGAGGAGTACGTCTCGATCGGCTCGGGGAAGCCGAGGTCGAGCGCCTTGTCGATGAGTCCCCAGCGCGGGATGTCGTCCCAGTCGACGAACGTGACGGCGGTGCCAGTCTTGCCCGCGCGGCCGGTGCGGCCAATGCGGTGGAGGTACGTCTTCTCGTCCTCGGGGCACTGGTAGTTCACCACGTGCGTGACGTCGTCGACGTCGATGCCGCGAGCGGCCACATCGGTGGCGACGAGGACATCGATCTTGCCCGAACGGAAGGCCCGCAATGCCTGCTCTCGGGCGCCCTGGCCGAGGTCACCGTGGATGGCGCCGGCCGCGAAACCGCGCTCGCGAAGCTCGTCGGACACCTTTGCGGCGGTGCGCTTGGTCCGTGCGAAGACGATGGTGAGACCGCGGCCCTGAGCCTGGAGGATGCGCGCGAGCACCTCGACCTTGTCGAGCGCGTGGGCACGGTAGACGACCTGCTTGATCGCCTTCACGGTGGCGCCGCCGTCATCGGGGTCCGATGCGCGAATATGCGTCGGCTGCGTCATATAGCGACGAGCGAGGGCGACGACCGGGCCGGGCATCGTCGCCGAGAAGAGCATCGTGTGGCGTGCCGCAGGGGTGGCGCCGATCAGCTTCTCGACATCGGGCAAGAAGCCGAGATCGAGCATCTCGTCTGCCTCGTCGAGCACGACGGTGCGGGCCCAACGGAGGTCGAGGTGGCCCTGGTTCATCAAGTCGATGAGACGGCCGGGGGTGCCGACCACGACGTCGACACCCTTGCGGAGCGCCTCGATCTGCGGTTCATAGGCGCGGCCGCCGTAGATCTGGAGGATGCGAGTCGAGCGCTTCTTTGAGGCCGCGTCGAGGTCGCCGGCAACCTGGACGGCGAGCTCGCGGGTCGGCGCGACAACGAGTGCCTGCGGCTTGCCAACGCCCTCACCGAGATCGTCATAGCCGGGCTCGCCGGGACTGATGGTGTGGTGGAGCAACGGGATGCCGAAGCCGAGCGTCTTGCCGGTGCCCGTCTTCGCCTGGCCGATGATGTCGTGACGCTGGAGCGCCACGGGCAAGGTCATCGCCTGGATGGGGAACGGGGAAGTGATGCCTGCGTCGGCAAGTGATTCCACGATCAGCGGATTCACGCCGAATTCGGCGAAGGTCTGGTCAGTCATGTGTCCTCAAGATGGGGTGCTGCGACGTGCGTCGGTACGGGAGCCGATCGCGCATTTACCCTTGCTGGTGCGGCGTCGCGCCGCGCTTCACATGCGACCGGTCAACCTCTGGTCGGGGCAAGTCTACCGTGTGGGGGCTTCCGGTGACTGTGGGGCCGCCATTGACGCGCCCAAGGGCCTACGCTGGCCTTATGCGGGTGGTCGTCATGGGCGTAACGGGATGCGGCAAGACGAGCGTAGGGCGAGAGCTCGCGTCGTCGCTTGGATTCGTGTTCGCTGACGGCGACGACTTCCACTCGCCGAGCAATGTCGCGAAGATGGCCGCAGGAACGCCCCTCACTGAAGACGACCGCTGGCCATGGCTCGACGAGGTGGGCACATGGTTGTCCTCCCACCCTGACGCCGTCGTTGCGTGCTCGGCACTGCGCAAGTCGTACCGCAACCGCATCCGCGAGCGCGCGGGCACCACGGTCTTCCTGCATCTGGCCGCGCCGCCGTCTGTCATCGCGGAACGGGTGCACCGCCGCAGCGTCGACGAGGGTCACTTCGCGGGGGTGGACTTGCTCGAGTCGCAGTTCGCATTGCTCGAGCCGCTCGGCTATGACGAGATCGGCGGCAGCATCGATGTGACGCACTTGACGCTCGCCGAAGTGGTCGAAGAAGCACACGACATCATCGCGCTGCAAGACGACTGACGCGCAGCGCGCGAGCGATGGGGCGGCTTAAGCGGTGAAGCCGACGAAGCGCTTGTTCTCTTCGCCGATCTCGACGTAACCGATCGAGCCCGAGGGCACCACAACGCGCCGGCCCTTGGTGTCGGTGATGTCGAGAGTGCTGCCAGCCACGGCGTCGGCTACGAGCTTCGCGACGGCGTCCGCCGACAGATCCGTCTCAACAACGAGTTCCCGGCTGACGTTCTGTACGCCGATGCGGATCTCCAACGTGACCTCCTGAACCGTGCTGATGCGACGATCACCTATCGTAGGGGGGTGCTTCGTCGGTTTGGCGGGATTTTCGCGGGCAGGGGAATCACCCTGCCTGGCTTTGTGGTCTCTGCCGCGGTCATCGTCTCTGCCTTCTGCCTTGGCATCGGTGCCGGCTGGTTCACGGCCAACCTCCCTGAGATGCTGGAGGCCGAGCCGCCGCCCAGCCCCACGCCAAGCCCGTCACCCATGATCGACATCTCGTCGACGCCGTCTTTGCCGCCGTTGCCGCCCATCACGCGCGCGCTTGAACAGGACGACCGTGACGCTGGCATTGTCACGACCGAGATTGAGCTCAAGGGCGAGGGCATCTTCACTGTGGTGCGCGGTGTGGGAACGCCTGCGCCGACGGAGGGCGATGTTCGCTGGGTGTCCGTTGCCGTCGAGGACGGCGTGCGCGCCGATGCGACGCTCTTCCGTTCCTACGTGATGGACGTGCTCAACGACAATCGCGCCTGGGGCTCGGGTGACTCTGTGCAGTACGTCCACACCGACGGTGTCGCCGACTACCGCATCATCCTCGTCAGCCCGTACACGGCGGCGGCGATGTGCCCCGACGCTCACGCCGCTGTCCAGTCAGGTCCCGTCGTGCCGGTGTCGCCCAGCCCGACTCCTGAGCCTGAGGAGCACACGGCCGTCGCGATGCCGCCCTCTGTCGCGGGAACCGGTTATCTTGCCGACGTCGGCGAGAACGTGTGCGCTGATGACAGCGTCGTCGTCGTGTCGATCTATGACTGGACCGCCGGTACCGCGGCATTCGGTGACGACTACACGTCAGCGCGACAGTTTTTGCTGCTCCACCGTCTGGGCCACCTTGCGGGCAACCCTGATGTCGCCTGCGCGGGTGGACGTGCTGATGTCATGGTGAATCAGCATGAGGAGCTCGCCGAGGGCTGCGAAGCGAATCCGTGGCCGTTCCCTGACGCGCCAGTTGAGGTTGAGGTCACCACGCCGACGCAGTCGCCCGCGTCTTCAGTGCCGCGTTAAGGCCCTGCGTCGGTCCCCCATGGTGGGATAGTGCCATGACCGCATTTCGCCTGGTCTCTCCAGCGACGTCTGGCGCAGAGCCTGCCCCTGACGCCGATCAGCTGCGCGCACTTGACGTGGTGCGAACACACGACCGCGCGGTCGTGACCGGTGCTCCAGGGACGGGCAAGACGACTTTCGTGGTCCACGCTGCGGCCGACGCCGTGGTGAGGGGCGTGTCGCCCGATCGGCTCCTTGTGCTTGCGTCTTCGCGAGCTGCGGCGTCGGAGCTTCGCGACCGGGTGACGCGCGCGATCGGGACTGTGACGACGGCGCCGCTTGCGCGGACTTCCGCTTCTTTTGCGTTCTCCGTCCTCAGTGCACGGGCGCGTCAGCTGGGCAAGCCGCGACCCAGCCTCATCACCGGCGCCGAGCAGGACGTGAGGTTGCGGGAGATGCTGGAGGGGCGTGCCTTAGGCCGCGTGGCGCCGCTTGACTGGGGGCCGCATATTCCGATCGAGGCGACCGCGTTGCCAGGCTTCCGGGAGGAACTGCGCAACCTCCTCATGCGCGCAGCGGAGGCGGACGTTCAACCCCCCGAACTCGAGGAGCTCGGCCGCGCCGCTGGGCGGCCGGAGTGGGTCGCTGCGGCCCGTCTGTACGAGGAATACCTCGATATCGTCACGCTGGAGGGCATGCCGCTTGATCAGGGTGAGCGCTATGACCCGGCCACGATCGTCACTCGCGCCACCGAGGCCTTGCGTCAGTGGGAAGTGGAGGTGGGGACGGCGCAGCCGGGCTTCGATCTTGTGATCGTCGACGATGCTCAAGATGCCACCGTCGCGACGGAGCGGCTCCTCGCATACCTCGCGCGTGCCGGCACACGCGTGGTGCTCGTGGGAAATGCTGATGAGTCGGTTCAGGGGTACCGAGGGGCGGCGCCGGCGTTGCTTGGCGGCGTCGCAGCCACAGCCGGAACGGGGCATGTCGAGCTGACGCAGGATCATCGCCAGGGCGCGCAGCTGTCCCGTGTGAGCGCTGCGATCGCAACGAGCATCGGCGTCAAGGGAGCCGGATCAGCGCGCGCGGTTGCCCGTCGTGTCGCGACGGAGACTGCTGAGGCGGACGCTCCCGAGTCCGCGCGGGTGCTCGTCATGACGGCGCCGCATCGCTACGGCCAGTCGCGTGCGATCGCCGCGGAGCTGCGCCGTGCGCGGCACGGTCTCGACAGTCCGCCGGTCGCGTGGTCGAAGATGGCGGTGATCGCGCGCTCGACCGCCACGTTGAGAGCGATTCGCTCCGACCTCGTCGGTGCCGACATTCCCTGCGAGTCAGGTGGTGACGGCGTCGCCCTTCACCTAGAGCCAGCCGTCGCACCCTTGCTCGCTATCGTGCGCCATGCGCTCGGTGAGCATTGGGATGAAGAACAGGCAGTCGAGGTGCTGTGTTCGAGAGTCATCGGTCTCGATCCGGTGAGCCTGCGCCGCTTGCGCCGGGAGCTCGTTCGGGAGGAGCGTGCGGGCGGCGGCAACCGCTCATCGGGCGAACTCCTGCTCGATGCCCTCGATCGCCCCGAGCGCTGGGCCACATTGCCAGGGCCGGAGGCTCGTGCCGCGCATCGTCTCGCGCGTGCCGTGCGGGCTGCCGCGAAGCGGGCAGCGGAGCCGTTCCCCGCTCCCGGTGCAGTGCTGTGGGCGGTGTGGCACACGCTCGACCTCGCCGAGACGTGGCGCCAGGCAGCCCTCGCAGGTTCCGCCCGTGACGATGCGGACCTCGACGCCGTCATTGCGCTCTTGCGTGCCGCACAGACCTTCACCGAACGCCTGCCTGAGGCAAGCGCAATGACCTTCCTCAGCTATCTCGAAGGCCAGGGTTTCGCTGCCGACACACTCGGTGCGCATGCCAGTGCGCATGATGCCGTGTCCTTTGCGACCCCCACCTCGGCTTTGGGACGCGAGTGGGAGGTCGTTGTCATCGCCGGTGTCGAGGAAGGCGCCTGGCCCAACCTCGCCTTGCGTGACTCGGTCCTCGGCGCACAGCGCCTGGCAGAAGCTTTGCGCGATGGGTGGCCCGGTGCGGCGGAACGTGCGAGTGGCCCCGCCGATCTGAGAGCGGCGCGCGCCTCGGTGCTCGACGATGAGACCCGGGCGATGCTCGTCGCGGTGTCACGGGCTCGATCGCGGCTCATCGTCACCGCAGTAGACGATGGCGAGTCGCGCCCCTCGCGTTTCATGGCGACGATCGAGGCAGCGGCCGGGGTGACACGTGAACGGGCCGCAGAGCGGCGATCAGTCGCTGACGTGCGCAGCGCCGTCGCGCATCTGCGGGCCGCGGCAGAGGAGCAGCCAGACGATCGCTCCTATGCCAAGATGCTCGCAGCGCTGGCCAACCGTGGCGTGCAAGGCGCGCACCCCTCGCAGTGGCATGGCGCCCACGAGCTCAGCACCACGGAGCCGTTCTGGGAGGAGGACGAGCCGATCCGGGTGTCGCCGTCCAAGGTGGAATGGGTTGAGAAGTGCACCCTGCGGTGGGCCTTCGAGTCGGTGGGCGGTACCCGGGAGGCGACGGACGCGCAGCAGGTGGGCACGCTGATTCACGCGCTCGCCGAACTGCACCCTCACGGTGGTGCGACTGCGATTCTCGCGGACTTCGACCGGTTGTGGGCAGAGCAGTTCACTGTGGACACCTGGCCCGAGCGGGTCGCGTACGCAAACGCTCGCGCCATGGCGGAACGTCTCGCCGCCTATCTTGACAAGCGCGCCGATGTCGAGGTGTTGACCGAACGTCCCTTCCGTGCGGAGCTTGGCCGCGCCGTGCTGAGCGGGATCGCAGACCGCATTGAACGTCACGATGGCGGCGCATACGTCGTCGACCTCAAGACGGGACGCTCGGTGCCGTCTCAAGCGGACGCACTTGAGAATCCCCAGCTGGCGATGTACCAACTGGCGATCGCATCGGGCGCGGTCGACGGGATCGACACGCCTCTCGGCGCGGAGCTCGCCTACGTATCGACCGGCAAGGCGGGAACGAGCCGGACCCAGCCGCCGATCGACCCTGACACGGCGCGACGAAGACTCGACCACGTCGTCGGCCTCATGACCGGTTCCGTGTTCCCGGCGGTGGTGGACAAGCACTGCGACACATGCCCGGTGCGACGCTCGTGCCCCGCTCATGCTGAAGGGGCTCAGGTGAGCGACACATGACAACTCATCAAGGCCTCGTTGAGGGCATGGGGCGACCGCCAGCTGAGATTGCCGAGGCGATCGCTCCCGATCGACATCTCACGGCAGAGCAGAGCGCCGTCATCGGAGCGGGGCTCGAACCGACTCTCGTCGTGGCCGGTGCCGGCTCCGGGAAGACAGAGACCCTGTCGCTGCGAATCCTCTATCTGCTCGACAACGCGCGCGCACTCTTCGGCCGCGACATCTCTCCAGAGGAGATTCTTTGTCTCACCTTCACGCGCAAAGCCGCCGCTGAGATCGCCGAGCGGGCAGACAAGCGGGTGTCGATGCTCTTTGGAGCGGACCCGGCGCGTGCGCACGTGAGCGTGTCGACATACAACGCCTATGCTGCGGCGCTTGCGGCGGAACACGGCCTGCGCGTTGCAGTCGATCCCGGTGCGACAGTCCTCACCGATGCTGCGTTGTGGCAGCTCGCCGACTCGGTGGTCGCCTCCTGGGATCGAGAGGTCGAGACCGATTCGGCGGTGAGCTCGATCGTCACAGCGGTGCCCCGGCTTGCCGCTCAGGCACGAGACCACCGGGTCACTCCCGATCAGCTGCGGACGTGGGCGGCGCAGGCCATCGCGTTCATGGAGGCCTTGCCCAAGAAGGAAGGCGGTGGCCCACAGCCGTTCACTCAAGACCTCGGCCGAGTTGTGAGCAAGGTCCGCTCGCTCATCTCCCTTGCCGATCTCATCGAGGAGTTCGATGCGCGCAAGCGTGCCAACTCGCTTCTCGACTTCTCCGACCAAGTCGACATCGCTGTCAAACTTGCGCAGATCCCAGCGGTTCAAGAGATCGAGCAATCGCGATACGTCGCGGTGCTCCTCGATGAGTTCCAGGACACCTCGCCCCCGCAACTCGACCTGTTCGCCCACCTCTTCGGTGAGAGTCACCCGGTGATGGCGGTGGGCGATCCGAACCAGGCGATCTACGGCTTCCGCGGGGCCTCCGCCGATGCTCTGCGCCAGTTCGTCGAACGCTTCGGCGGCGCGCGCGTGCGACTCGGTCACCTGTCCGTCAGCTGGCGCAACGAGGCGAGCATCTTGGCTGCGGCGAACGCCGTGGTCGCACCGCTTGCCTCGGGTGCAGTGGCGGGAGCACCGTTGCGATCACGCTCGGAAGAGCTCGGCGCGCCTGAGCCCGTACGGCAGGCCCCCGGAGTGATCGCGGCGCGGCACCTCACCGAAGAAGACGAAGCCGCCGCCGTCGTGACGTTCATCGTCGACAGGCGCAGCGAGTTGGGTCATCGCCCCGACAGGCCCGTCGAAGCGGCAGTTCTCTGCCGCCGACGCGCGCAACAGCGGGCAATCGTCGATGCGCTCGCTGCCGCAGGCGTTGCCTACGAAGTCGTCGGACTGGGCGGCCTGCTCGACACTCCCGAAGTGGCCGATCTTCTCGCCTTGCTCGAGGTCGCTCATGACCCATCCCGGGGCGACGCGCTCATACGGCTCCTGTCAGGCGAGCGCATGGCGCTGGGACCGCGAGACTTGGCCGCCCTCCATGACCGTGCACAGGAGTTGGCTGGGCCCCGCGACGCGCGGGAAGGCAATGCGGCGATCATCGACGCCCTTGCGGAGCTTCCACCACGCGGCTGGGTCTCGGCGCAAGGGCGTTCATTGAGCGATGCCGCCTACACACGGCTCACATCCCTGGCCGCTGTGGTGGACGCGGTCCGGCGCCACACCTACCTGCCGCTCAATGAGCTCGTGCTCTTCGCGGAGCGCGCATGGGGGCTCGACATCGAGACGGCGGTGGCGCGGCCGGACGCTGCTCAGCGTCGTGCAGTCGATGCGTTCGTTGATGCGACACGCACCTTCTCGATGGGTGCCGAACGCGCGACGCTTGGCGCTTTCCTCGCGTGGCTCGATGCGGCCCGAGCGGAAGAGAACGGCCTTGACGCACCCGTGCGCGAGCCAGATCCGGGCGCCGTCCAAGTGCTGACGGTCCACGCATCAAAGGGGCTTGAGTGGGATATCGTCGCGGTGCCTGGGCTCAATGACGGGCAGTTCCCGTCGGTAGGTGTGCCCTCGACGAGCACGCCGTACTACAGCGACTCGGCGTGGCTTGACCGCGTTGGCCAACTTCCGCATGAACTCCGACTCGATCGCGACAGCCTGCCGGCGTGGGCGTTTCACGATGCCCGTGACCACCGGGGCCTGGCCGCATCCATCGCTCTGTTCAAGGAGGCAAGCGGGATGTGGCGCCTCGAGGAGGAGAGGCGACTGTTCTACGTGGCGCTGACACGTGCGCGGTCCCACGTGCTGCTCAGCGGCTCGTGGTTCGGCTCGGGCGTTCGTCGGCGCCAGCCGTCCACGTACGTGGACGAGCTGCTCGATGGTCGCTACGTGAGCAAGGGGCAGTGGGCTGACGAGCCCACTGATGACGAGCCCCGGGTGCGTGAGACGGTGACGGCGCCGTGGCCGCGGCCTGTCACGCCCCGCCAACAGCGGCGCCGGGAGCTCGCCGCTCGCGTTGTCCAGGCGAGTGAGACCATCGGCGACGCATGGGATGACTCGTGGCCGCTCGCTCGTGAACTGGCGGCAATCCTCGCGGAGCGGGCCGAACGCAACGGACACGATGTTCTCGTCGCGATCCCGCCGCACCTGCAGGCATCGCGACTCGTGTCGCTCCAGCGCGATGAGCAGGCCTTCGCCATGCAGCTTCGCCGTCCGATCCCCGAAGAGCCGAGTGTCGCGGCGCAGCGGGGTTCGGCATTGCACTCCTGGATCGAGGCTCACTTCGGAGTCCCATCGCTGTGGGATGAGGACGAGGACATGGAGGGCGCGACCGACGCGGATCTTGACATGCTGAAACAGACCTTCCTCGCCAGTGAATGGGCCGAGCGGGTGCCGTTGCACGTCGAGGCCGAGGTTGAAGTGCCGATTGCGGGGGTGACGATCCGTTCGCGCATCGATGCGATCTTCGGCCCAGGCCGCGGACTGGAGAAGGTCACCGTCGTCGACTGGAAATCCGGTCGCCCGCCGCGCGAGACGGAGGAGCGGGCAGCCCGCGATATTCAGCTGTCGATGTACCGCATCGCGTGGGCAGAACGTGAAGGCATCGACCCCGATGAGGTCGACGCCGCCTTCTACTATGTGGCCACCGACGAGACGGTGAGACCAGCGCGACTCCTCAGTCGAAGCGAGCTTGAAAGCCTCTTGCGCCGATCCCCGCACTAGGACAACGATGTACGCGCTTGCAAGGAGGCGTAGATCACATCGCGTGCCCCTCATTTAGGGGGCAGACACGTCGATCGGACGGTGACCAGTGATGTGTGAGGAACAGGGGTGCCGTGACGGCCGTAATCATGGTGATGGTGTTGGGGCTTGCCATGATGGCGGGCCTCACACTCATCGCGGTAGCGCTCAACACACCGCGGAGGACTCTTGCCCGCAACGCACTCGCGGGGTTCATGGCGTGCACGGTCGTATGGAGCGCGATCTCACTCGTCTCATATCTGTCCGGCTCTGACGACCCAACCCTCGCGATCGCGTGGACATTGCCCGTCGTCGCGATCATGGTGTCCTGTTTCCGGGTCCTGATCCAGGCGATTCGAAATGCTGCATGGCGACCGTCGTGGATCTACATCGTGTCGCTCATCATTCACCCCGCGGTGATGGTGATCCTCGCGCTCATCCCGTCGACCCACGGTTGGCTCGTCGTGATGCACGACGACGGCCACGCCGCGTACGGAGGCCTCTTCTGGGTCCACGCTTCGGTCAGCTATGGACTCCTGGCTGGATCTCTCGTCGTCCTCATCGGATCCCGCGACGCCCTGCCTGCTCTTGCGCGACGGAGCCTTCCCGTCACCATCACCACGTGGTACCTGCCGGTGGTGGCGAATGTGGTCACGATCGTCCACGACGGTGCGAGCGGTGTCGACCTCACGCCTGCCGCCTTCACGGTGACCGCACTCTTCATGGGCAGATCGATGATTCAGGACGGCCTCGCCGATGTCATCCCCGTGGCTCGTGTCGAGGTGTTCTGGAGCCTCACCGACGCGGTGTTCGTCCTCGACACCTCGGGGCGCGTCGTCGACTGCAATCGGCGTGCCCTCCGCGTGCTGGACCGGCTCGGCTTCGAAGGCTCTTTCCACGGCCTCAGGCCGGAGCAGATCGCGGGCACTCTCGTCGAGATGCTGCAGGCGAACGGGCAAAGGGACCTCTCGATCGGCGGCGAGGACCTCGTCGTCGATGTCGTGACAAGTGAGCTTCGGGACCGAAAGGGGCGCGAGCTCGGAACTCTCGTTCACGTGCGCAACATCACCGAAGAGGCGCTGCGAACCCGAGAGCTCATTCGTGTTCGTGACGCGCTCGCGGATGAAGCGCGCACCACGGAGAGGCTGCGGGCAGAGCTCGCCGAGCAGGTGGTGCGTGACGTGGGCACAGGCCTGCACAACCGCCGCTACGTCTTCGAGGTGCTGCCCGACATCGTCGCGAAGTGCGTGGACGATGGCGTTCCCCTTGCCGTCGTCCTCATCGACGTCGACTACTTCAAGGAGATCAACGACACGTACGGCCACGCGGCAGGAGACCGCGCGCTCAAGGCCGTCGCCCAGGCGATGGACAAGGCCGCGGGAGACGCCGTCGTCGCCCGCTTCGGTGGCGAAGAGTTCATCGCGATCTTCCCCAGCCCCACACGCGAAGGTGCGCTGGAGCGCGCGGAGTGCATCCGCGACGCATGTGCCAACGTCGAGGTGGCGGCACGCGAAGGGGCGATTCGCATCACGGCGAGTGCTGGCGTCGCATGGGCTCCCGTTGACGACATCGACGCCGCGAAGCTGATCGAGGCGGCGGACAGTGCCCTGTACGTGGCGAAGAACGGCGGACGCAACCAGCTCCAGCTCGCTCAGGTCTAGGCCTCGAAGAGCAGCGCCTCCAGGTCGCCGAGCATGGCGCGACCGTCGTCGATGACATGGTGATTGTCGGTGCGGACTCCGTACATGAGCCACCGCAGCAAGGCGAGTTCAGAAGCGAGCCGTGCGCGGTCTGCCAAATGCGGGTCGCGAAGCTCGCGCCGATGCATCGTGTACGACTCGAGCACCGACTCGAAGACATCATCAGGTGCGGATGCTGCGAGCCATGCAAGGTCATCTGCGGGGTCCGCGACGCGGGCATCCATCCAGTCGATGACGCCCGCGACGATTCCCTCGCGAACCAAGATCTGGTGCTCGCCGAGGTCGCCGTGAACCACCGTCGGCTCGAACCGCCACCACGCGACGTTCTCGAGGTTGCGCTCCCAGCGGTCGGCGAGGCGGGGAGGCACGAGACCGGTCTCGACCCCGGCGTCGAGCTCTGCCAAACGGCGCTCGCGGTACTCCTGAGCGTTGTAGCTCGGCAGGCCCTGATCCTCGATGATGCCGACGGGCAGCTCGTGAATCTGGGCGAGAGTGCGGCCAAGGGAAGCGGCGAGCCCCGGACCCGGCTCCATGTGGGCGAGGACGAGCGGGGCGCCGCCCACCTCGGTGTAGACCACTGCTCGGCCACCTTCGTCGCCCGAGATCGTGGCCGCGCCAACGGGGCGTGGCACTTCGAAGTCGATGAGGTGTGCCTGGTGAGCGCGATCGAGTTCGCGCAGCAACCCCACCTCGGCCTCAAGCGCTGCACCTGCCGCTGCACGGTTGGGTGCACGCACGATCCAGCGTTGGCCGGTGGAGTCCTTCACGACGACAACGTCGAAGTCTGTGTCCGAATGCGGGCTGCGCAGCACGTCGTACACGTCGAGTCCGGGAACGGCGACTGACGCGAGCGCGGCAAGTGCAAGAGGCGAACGGGGCACGGAGCAACCGTACGACCAAACGGGCGCCTCCCGCATGTTCCACGCCGCCGATCACCAGGCTCTTCGCACGCGATCAGTGCGGCAGGTAGCGTGGGCGTGTGAAGCGACCCCTGCTCGACCCGCCCATCATTGACCGTGCCGCTGAGCGGCGCGATGGCGCGGTGCTTGAGCAGATGGACGCCGTCATCGTGGCCAATGGAGCGCTCCTGGCCGCAGAAGGGCGGCTGCTCATGGTCCGCCCTGCCGACCAGCCTCCGGCAGCGCTGCGGTTGTACCTGGGACGTGAAGGTGACCGGGATATCGCGGCTCTCGTTCCGGCAGATCCAGGCTTTGGGCAGGACGGCGACGGTATCGGCACCGAGCGGATGGTGCCGCTCCGTGACCTGTTCCGTCTCATCTCGCTGCGAGGCGACGAGGGCGCTCGCGACCGCGAGCTCGCCTCTGCCGCCGTCGCTTTGTCAACGTGGCATGCGAACCATCCCTGCTGCTCACTGTGCGGCAAGCCGACTGAGACCCGCCATGGTGGTTGGGTGAGGTTCTGCGCAGATTGCGAGCGCGAGCATTATCCGCGCACGGATCCCGCGGTCATCGTCGCGATCACGGACCCGGAGGATCGGATCCTGCTCGCTCACGCGTCATATTGGTCGCCCCGACGCTTCTCCCACCTCGCGGGTTACGTGGAGCCGGGCGAGAGCCTCGAGCAGGCAGTGCATCGTGAAGTGTTCGAAGAAGCGCACCTGCGACTGAGAGACCTCACCTACGTCGGCTCGCAGCCATGGCCGTTTCCCGCGTCGATCATGGTGGGTTTCACCGCTGTCGCCGATAATCCCGCCTTCACCCTCGATGAGGACGAGATCTCCGAGGCGATGTGGGTCTCTCGCGACGATCTGATGCAGGTGATCGACGAAGGCACGGTCATCCCGGCGCCACGTGGCTCGATCGCGAGGCGGATGCTGGAGGAGTGGTTCGGCGGCACGATTCCTGACGGGGTGTAGCCCTGGGGACAGGCGCGTGGACGTCGCCCCCGGCTGACACAATGGCGCCAATGTCTGCCGATGAGATCCTCGAAGCGCTCGACCCCGAGCAACGCCAGGTCGCCGTGGCGCTGCACGGCCCTGTCTGCGTCCTTGCTGGCGCTGGCACGGGCAAGACGAGGGCCATCACTCACCGCATCGCCTACGGGGTGCGGGTCGGCGCCTATAACCCGCAGTCCGTCCTCGCGGTCACCTTCACGGCACGCGCAGCGGGGGAGATGCGTCATCGCTTGCGCACCCTCGGCGCATCGGGCGTGCAGGCACGCACCTTCCATGCCGCGGCTCTGCGCCAACTCAGCTACTTCTGGCCGCAGGTGGTGGGCGGGCAGCTTCCGGGCATCGTCGAGCAGAAGGCGCAGCTTGTTGGCCGAGCGGCGCGCACTGCGGGGCTGTCGGTCGACCGGCTTGCCGTGCGCGACCTCGCTGCGGAGATCGAGTGGGCGAAGGTCTCTCTTGTCGCGGCGGATGACTACGTCCGGGTGGCGGCCGACGCTGGGCGCCCCTTGCCTGCGGGCATCGAGCGTGCGCTGGTGGTCGACGTGATGCGCGCCTACGAGGACATCAAGACCGACGCTGTGGTGCTCGACTTCGAGGACATCCTCTTGCTCTTGGCCGACATGATCGGCCGTCACCACGAGGTGGGGGACCAGATCCGGCGTCAGTACCGTCACTTTGTTGTTGACGAGTATCAGGACGTCTCGCCGTTGCAGCAGTACGTCTTGGACCAATGGCTCGGAGGCAGGCGCGAGCTCTGTGTTGTCGGTGATCCGGCTCAGACGATCTACTCTTTCGCGGGCGCATCGCCAACCCACCTGTTGGGTTTCTCCCGCCGCTTCGACGATGCGACCGTGGTGCGGCTCGTGCGTGATTATCGGTCGACGCCTCAAGTCGTGAGCCTTGCCAATGGGCTCATGCATCAGCGCGGTGCCGCATCAAGCGGCGTCGAGCTCGTCGCACAGCGGCCCTCGGGCCCGGCCGTCGGCTTCCACGTCTACCCGGATGACCCCGCAGAGGCCGCAGGGGTGGCGGACCGCGTTGAGGCCCTCATCGCCGCTGGCACCTCAGCGAGCGAGATTGCCCTCCTTTACCGCACCAACAGCCAGTCGGAAGAGCTCGAAGATGCTCTCGCCTCTCGAGGCATCGGCTACCTGGTACGCGGCGGCCAACGGTTCTTCGAACGCGAGGAGATCAAGCGCGCGATGCTCTTGCTGCGCGGGGCTGCGGTCGCGCCTTCCGAGGAGCGGCTCGGCTACATGACACGGGAGACAGTGTCTGAGGTGGGCTGGAGTGAGGAGCCTCCCGCCGCTCGGGGTGCCGTGCGTGAGCGCTGGGATGCACTCCAGGCGCTCGTCGACCTTGCGGATAACTTCGATGTCGAGGTCGAGGCGGTGTCGGGCAAGGGTGCCACCATGCGCGACTTTGTCGAGCACCTGGCAGAGCGCGCCTCGGCCCAACACGCTCCCGTTGTCGACGGCGTCACCCTCAGCACCATCCACGCCGCCAAGGGCCTTGAGTGGGATGCGGTCTTTCTCATCGGCCTGTCCGAGGGACTGCTGCCGATCTCCCTCGCGGACACAGACGAGGCGATCGAGGAAGAACGCCGCTTGCTCTACGTGGGCATCACGCGTGCTCGCGAGCATCTCCACCTCAGCTTCGCACGCGCGCGCCGTGAGGGAGGCAAGGCAACGCGAAAGCGCACCCGCTTCCTTGAGAAGTGGTGGCCCGATGCGATGGCCGTGAAGAGGCCCCGCGCGGCAAAGCGCACGGTCCACGATCTCGACGCGAATGCCGCTCACCTTTTCGATGCTCTCAAGGCGTGGCGCCTCGCCCACGCGCAGGAGCAGTCAAAGCCGGCCTTCACGATCCTCGTCGACACGAGTCTCATCGCGATTGCCCAGAATCGGCCGAGCACGCTTGGGGAACTTGCCACCGTGCCAGGCATCGGCGCGTCCAAGCTCGACACGTACGGCGCTGAGATATTGCGCATCGTCGCTGACAACTAGTGCGGCGCTCTTCACGCGCGGCTATGCCTGTGGCAGGCGCGCACGCCGTGCGGCGAGATCGTCGCCCACGGGGCCCGTGGCTCCACAACCGCACAGCGGATGCGGCAGCACCGTCTCTCGCGCATACGGCTGGCACGGTGTCAGCAGCCACGCGACATTGTGCCACCCGCTCTGTTCTGCCCGACGCCACGCCCCGAATGCACCGAGCACAAGTCCTGTTGCTCCCGCGATCACGTCAGCCGAAGTGACAGGCGCGGTGGGACGAGGAGCGCTCAGTTGCAGGGCGAGACGGGGCCACGCCGCGTCCGCGTCGGTGCGCGCCAGTGCGTCGCACCAGCCGCACGCACTCGCGCCAGGTTCCACGAATGGCCCGATGCGCGCACCCTTTTCATCGACCGAGATGAACACATGAGGGACATCCCGGCTCATCAGCGGCAGGGCGGCGTCTAGTCCAGGTGCGCCATGAGAGACGACCACCCACACGTCGGCCGGTCCGACTCCCGCGCTCACACGCGCCAATGGCACCTGGGAGCGCACGGTCGCGCACGCAGCCCCTTGGCGGCGAGCGGCGATGACGCCAGTGCTGTAGGTGCCGGCAGGTGCGTGCTCGATGGGGCCCTCGTCGACAAAGCGCACTGCCCAGCCGTCACGCACAGCGCTGAGGCCGAGGCTCAATCCGATCGGACCGGCATCGCCAAGGGCGAGGGTGAGAGGCGGCGGGGGAGGCGGTTCGAGAAGTTCTGCTTCGGCAAGAGTGGTGAGAAGGTCGCCATGGCGCTGTTGCTGCAGCGCGGTCACCTTGGTGGATGTCTCAAGGCGTTCGAGGAAGGCTCGCTGCGAGGCGCTCAGCCCCCGGAGCACGAGGCCCGGTCGGGTGCCGATCTGGAGCGTACCGTCGCCGCGATCGAGTACCCGCGTCCCCTTGCGCAACCTCATGGAGCCAGCGTGCCACCCGGCGTCGGGCCGAGGCCGCTTGTCCACAGGTACGACAAAGGCCGGGCACCGTGTGGTGCCCGGCCCTGACGTCTTGAAGCGGTTACGCCTTACCGAGGATGCGGTTCAGCTTGGTCCCGCACTCGGGGCACGTGGCCTTTGCCATGCGGCGACCGTTCTCGGACACGACGATGTCGCCCTCGGTCTCACGCTTGGCCTTGCACTTCACGCAGTAAAACTCGCCCTGGTACTTATCGGCCATGAGCATTTCTCCTTCTTGCCATTGAGCGGCTTGCGCCGCGAGAGTCCCCCGTCAGGGATTCATTGCGTCAAGCGTAGACGCGGTAGCCGACAATACCTCCTAAGAACCGCCCTTCGTGTCTGATTCGTCCTCTGGAGGGTGTGATTGCTCCCACTTTCCGCTGAGCAGAGCCTCGATCTCTTTGTCCATTTCGTCCACCTGATGAGGCGCCGCAGCGTCCTCAACCCACCCCTGCCAGCGGCCGAGGGCCTCGGTGTCGGGCAAGAGGTCGGGGTGGCTCCACAGTGCATCCCTGCCCTGAGCGCCGATGCGGTTCGTCAGCGCGTGCCACAGCTGAGAGGCGTCTCGCGACTGGCGGGGTCGCAGCGTGAGACCGAGGAGGGTTTCAAAGGTGTCCTCGGCCGGACCGCCGGCTGCGCGGCGACGGCGCATCATCTCCCGAAGCTGCCCAAGAGAAGCCATGTGAGGGAGTGCGGCGCGAGATGTCACCTCGTCCACCCATCCCTCGATGAGAGCGAGCCACGTCTCCAGAGACGTGAGCGTCTCGCGCTGGGCGTCGGAGTGGTTCGGCGTGAAGATGCCGGTGGTCAACGCCTCCTGGAGTGCGGACGGATCACCCATGCCGGCGTCGTGCACTGCGGAGTCGAGTGCGTCGAGATCGACATTGACGCCGCGGGCATACCGTTCCACGAGTCCGCGCAAATGCCCTGGTAACCAAGATGCCGCCTGGAAGAGCCGGACATGTGCGGCCTCGCGCAGGGCCAAGAAGAGCCGCACGTCGGCGAGGTCGACATCGAGGCCATCGGCAAAGGCCTCGACGGCGCGCGGCACCAACGCAACGCGTGCCTCATCGATGAGCGGCACACCCAAGTCGGTGGCGCCAAAGGCCTCGCGGGCCATCGCTCCGGCTGCCTGACCCATGTGCATCCCGCACACCGTGGGGCTCACCGAGTCGATGAGGCCCTGCGCTCCCTCGGCGTCACCGATTCCAGCCTCAGTCCGGAGCACACCGCCCAGCGCTTGCGACACCGAGGATGCGACGGGGCCCGCGAGAAAGCGCCACATCGGCAGCGTCGCCTCGACCCATTCGGCGCGGCTCCACACGGCAGGCTGAGCGCGCGCAGGGTCGAAGTCGGTGACGGCATCGAGCCACAGTTCGGCTTCGGTGACAGCAGCGCGGTACTCGCGGGCCTGCGCCGCTGTGACGGTCGGATCGCCGCCCTGAGCCGCGACTCCACGCGCCACATCGTGAGCGAGAGTCCAGTTGACGTCTTCTCCGGCAGATTGCGACATGAGAGCCCGGATCTGGCTCATCACGTGGTCGAGCATCGCGGGGGAGTCCGTCATGCCCGACGCTTGGGCGAGCATCGCCGGATCCATCCCCATGCGTTTCATTTCCTCGAGCGCCTCATCTGCATCCGCGCCGAAGAGTTCCCGAAGCAGCTTCTTCCACTGCTCTTCGGCGTCCGCCATGTCGTCTCCTTTGCGTGCGCGCTCTGTGTCACAACGGTAACGAACGGCACCCGCGATTGGGGGTGGCGTTCGCTATGGGCAATGATGGTTCCGTGACGTACCCCCCTCCTGGCTTTGACGTGCCGCTGTCGGAACGGCCCCCCACGCGCAGAGCGGGGGTGATGGCGGCGACTGGTCTGGTGGCGTCATTGATGATCAGCATCCTCACGGTGGCGCCCGCGCCTTTCGCGATCGCTCAAGCGGGACCCACGTATGACACGCTCGCGGCTCACAACGGCACGCCGATCGTCGACATCGACGGCCTGCCCACCTATGAGTCGAGCGGAGAGCTCCGGCTCACGACGGTGTCGTTCAGCCGTGGCGGCTCGCGCACCTTCACCATGGGCCAGGTCATCGGCTCCTACTTCTCGCCGAACCACACAGTGCGGCCCGAGGAGGATGTCTTCGGCACGCGCGAGGAGCAGGAACGCGAGGCTGAGGAAAGCGAGGAGATGTGGCTCATCTCGCAAGAGTCGGCGACCGTCGCTGCGATCGAGGCGCTTGGTGAGGTGGTCCCCACCACCCTCACCGTGGATGGGGTGACAAGCGAGTCCGGCGCCTTCGGACTCCTCGAAGACGGGGACGTGCTGCTTGCGATCGATGGCGAGGAGTTCCTCTCCTACAACGATCTGACCTCCCAGTTGGGCAAGCGCAAGCCTGGCGATGAGCCGACCTTCACCGTGCAGCGGGGGACTGAGCGGCTCGATCTCACCTTCCCCCTCATTGCTTATGAGGACGATCCAGACGCGGCGAGAATGGGCATCTTCGTCATGCCTACCTTCGAGCTGCCGATCAATGTGAGCGTCGGCATCGCCGAGGTCTCGGGCCCCAGTGCCGGTCTCATGTTCGCTCTCGCGATCATGGACAAGCTGACTCCCCTTGATGAACTGAACGGGGCTCACGTCGCCGGCACAGGCGCGATCGACATCGACGGCGATGTCTCACCCATTGGCGGCATCGAGCACAAGATGCGGGGTGCGGTCGCTGCGGGCGCCACCACGTTCCTTGCCCCCATCGAGAACTGCAAGGACGTCGTGGGGCACATTCCCCCCGGTCTCGACGTTTATGCCGTAGACACTCTGGTCGACGCTTATGCGGCCATTGTGGCAATCGGCCAAGATGACACTGCTGACTTGCTCACATGCAACGCGGCAGTGGAGAAGGAGTAAGCACCCGTGAGTTTTGACGACGATCGCCCCGCGCGTTCCCCGCGGCCTAGGCCAGTGACCCCTCCGACCCGCCGCTCTCCTTTCGCCATCGCGATCGGCGTCGTCGTCGGATTCATCGTTGCCACCGTGTTCTTTGCGAACGTCTGGACGGAGGTCCAGTGGTACAGCCAGCTCGGCTACTTCGAGGTGTGGCGGACCCAATGGGTGACGCGCATCCTGCTCTTCGCCATCTTCGCCGTCGTCGCAGGTGTGGCCGTCTGGGCGAACCTGCGCTGGGCCAAGTCGGTGCGTCCGGCGCTCACTGCCACTCGCGCAACGCCGCTTGACCAATACCGCGAGCAGATCCGGCCGATCGAGAAGGTCGTCATCGTCATCTTGCCGATCGTCGTCGGGCTCATTGCCGGCGGTGCGATGTCGACTCGCTGGGAGAAGGTCCTCGCCTTCCTCAACCGCACCTCCTTCGGCTACGAGGACCCGCAGTTCGGTCTTGACGCCTCGTTCTACGTCTTCACGCTGCCGATCCTCCGGGCAGGAGTCGGCTTCTTCCTGTCGATCACGGTGCTGTGCGCCGTGCTCGCTGCCTTCGTCCAGCTCTTGTATGGAGGCATCTCGGGTGGCGGCCGACGCTTTGTCGCCTCTCGCGGCGCACGCGTCCAGCTCGCGGTGCTCGGCTTCCTCGTCATGCTCGGCATCGCGGCGAACTATGTGCTCGACCGCTTTGGGCTCGTCCTCAACGACGGCGACCGCTTCTCGGGGGCGTCATACACGGATGTCCATGCGATCTTGCCGGCGCGATCGATCCTTGCGGGCATCGCGATCCTCGTGGGTGCTCTCTTCCTCCTTGTCATCTGGCGCGGCGACTGGCGCATCCCCGCCACCGGCGTCGGCCTCATGGCGCTGTCCGCCCTCGTCATCGGCGGTGTCTACCCGGCGATCGTCCAGAACTTCCAGGTGGACCCCAACGCGCAAGAGTACGAGGCTCCGTATATTCAGCGCGATATCGATGCGACGCGTTACGCGTACGGGCTTGAGGACGTCGACGTGCTGCAGTACGCGGCAAAGACGGAGGCAGACCCCGACGCCTTGCGCGCCGACGCCGACACGACGGCACAGATCCGTCTGCTCGACCCCAACATCGTCTCCCCGACGTTCCAGCAGCTTCAGCAGAACAAGCAGTACTACTCGTTCCCGAGCCGCCTCACCGTTGACCGTTACCGAGTGGGCGACGAAATTCGTGACACGGTCATCGCGGTGCGCCAACTCAACCTCGCCGGACTGAGCCAGGAGAACCGCTCTTGGGTCAACGACCACACGGTGTACACACACGGATTTGGCGTCGTTGCCGCGTACGGCAACCGGGTGGCCGCGGATGGGCGCCCGCTGTTCTACCAGCAGGGCATTCCGTCCACGGGAGAGCTCGGTGAGTATGAACCGCGCATTTACTTCGGCCCGTCGTTGCCCGGCTACTCGATCGTGGGCGCCCCTGACGGCACGACGCCGTGGGAGCTCGACTACCCGGACGACGCTGCGGGCGGTCAGGTCAACACGACATACAAGGGCGATGGTGGCCCGAGCATCGGCAACATGTTCGCCAAGGTGATGTTCGCGCTGAAGTTCGGTGAGCAGCAGATCCTCTTCTCTGACCGTGTCACCTCCGATTCGCAGATCCTCTACGACCGCGACCCGATCGAGCGCGTCAAGAAGGTGGCGCCGTATCTCGAGCTCGATGGCACGTCCTACCCGGCCGTTGTCGACAACCAGGTGGTGTGGATTGTCGACGGCTACACGACCACGCAGGACTTCCCGTATTCGGCGTCCATCACGTCCGCGACGCTCTTTGCAGACACCGACCCGCTGAACCCGGTGGTTCTCAACTACGTGCGCAACTCGGTCAAGGCTGTCGTCAACGCATATGACGGTTCGGTCACCTTGTACGCCTGGGAACCGGAGGACCCGATCCTCCAGACCTGGCAGAAGGTGTATCCGAACACGGTGATTCCGTACACCGAGATGTCCGCTGAACTGATGAGCCACATGCGCTACCCCGAGGATCTGTTCTCGATCCAGCGCTACCAGCTCACCCGCTATCACGTCGAGGATGCGTCCGAGTTCTACTCGGGACAGGACTTCTGGCGGACCCCGTCGGATCCGACGAACACCACGCAGGAGCAGCCGCCGTATTACCTCACGTTGCAAATGCCTGGCCAGGACGAGCCGACATTCTCGATCACGAGCACGTTCATTCCGAGCGGCACGTCCGAGAGGCAGATTCTCACCGGCTTCCTTGCGGTGAACTCGGAGACCGGCGACAAGGCGGGTGAGAAGCACCCCGACTACGGAAAGTTCCGCTTGCTCGAACTGCCACGAGACACGACAGTGTCGGGCCCGGGCCAGGTGCAGAACCAATTCAACACAGACCCCGAGGCGCAGCGAGTGCTCAACCTGTTGCGTCAGGGCGAGACCGTGGTGAACAACGGCAACCTCCTCACCTTGCCGGTGGGCGGTGGACTGCTTTACGTGCAGCCGGTGTACGTGAAGTCGTCGACGGGTACGCAGTTCCCGCTGCTGCAGAAGGTCTTCGTCTCCTTCGGTGATGAGGTGGGCTTCGCCGACACCTTGGCCGAGGCGCTCGACCAGGTCTTCGGTGAAGGCGCGGCACCTGACGTGCCTGACGCTCCGGAAGTTCCAGGTACGCCGGATACGCCCGACACCCCCGAGACGCCGGACACCCCCGACACTCCGGGTGTGCTGGAGAGCCCCGAGATCGGTGACGCTCGCGATGACCTCAAGGCGGCATTGAACGACGCGAACACGGCGCTCAAGGACGGCCAGGAGGCGCTGCGCAACAACGACTTCGCCGCATACGGCGAGGCGCAGGAACGACTTCAGAAGGCCCTCGAGCGGGCGATCGAGGCGGAGACCCGCCTTGAAGAGGCGCTCCAGGCCTAGCGCGACGCCTCGCGCGCCAGTCGCATAAGCAAGCGGGGCCGCACCGTCGTTGGTGCGGCCCCGCTTGTTCGCGTGAGGGTCAGGTCACGGAGACTCCTTGGAGGTTGCCGTGCGAATGATCGTGGTGAGGAACACCCACGACAGCGCGATGAGCGCGGTCGATACCCACCCGATGGGCACGAGGATGTCAACGTTGCTCGTGTCGGCGAACTCGCCTGTCGACCAGTCGATTCCGCTGAAGACGGCCCAGATGCCTCCGACCACAGAGACGATCGAGGCAGTGACATAGGGAATCCACCAGCCCAAAACAGTGCCGATACCCACGGTGCGACGAGTCAAGGCGCGCATGCCCATGGCAGGCAGCACGAGGTTGGCGAACGGGACGAACCAGCCCCACCACTCGACGGCTGGTGGGCCGCCTGGATTGACCCCGCGCGCACGCTGGAGGTTGCGGAGCTTCCACATCCACATGGCGAGCAAGATGTACGAGCCCACCTGAATGAAGAACGACAGCGACGACACAGGGTCTGAGGTCTGAGCCGAACCTCCGTTGCCAGCCTCCGCAAGCTGCTCCTTGAGCGTGTCCACGGTGCCCGACATCATGAGCGACGACACGAGGTACATGATCGTGGTGACGCCGGTCAGCGCAATGGCCCACGGCGCGAGCTTGTTGAGGCTTCGATCCGGGGTCACCGAGATGGGCTGCCATTGCTGGGGCTGCTGCTGCCAACCCGGCGGGGGCGGCATCTGCGGGGCCGGGAGGCTCGGAGGCGCCGCGTGCTGACGCGGGTCCGGACTCGGCGGTGTTGAGAACGGGTCAGGATTCTGCGGAGGTACGGTCATGGACGCGACGCTACCGTGCAAGTGGGGTCGCGTCGATGATCGCGAGGCGCGCCGGGAACTCCAGCGCCAGACGCGGACGATTTGGACGGCACGTGGAGGGCAGGTAGACTCGTAAGCCGCTGGTGCAATACACGGCACGACGCGGGGTGGAGCAGTTCGGTAGCTCGCCGGGCTCATAACCC
>CAZRHL010000003.1:25207-38555 GCA_964600005.1 uncultured Demequinaceae bacterium | reverse complement strand
ATGTGTCATTTCGCCTCATACCGGGCGAGGTTCACTCGCTCATGGGCGAGAACGGCGCTGGAAAGTCGACCCTCATCAAGGTGCTGACGGGGGCCCTGAAGCCGTCGGCCGGCATGATCTTCCTCGACGGCGCACGGGTGACCTTCGGCTCCCCAGCGGATGCCCTCCAGCAGGGCATCAGTCCGGTCTACCAAGAGATCGACCTCCTTCCCAACCTCACGGTGGCGGAGAACATCTTCATCGGCCGCGAGCCGCGTAAGCACGGCCGCATTGACTGGGAGCGGATGCGCGTTCGCGCCGCTGAGCAGCTTGCTGATCTTGGTCTCGCCATCGACCCGGCAACCTTGCTCGGCTCCCATCCGGTTGCCGCGCAGCAACTCGTCGCCATTGCGAGGGCGATCAGCGCGGACGTCCGCGTGCTTGTTTTAGACGAACCGACATCGAGCCTTGACACCGATGAAGTGGCAGAGCTCTTTCGTGTCATCAAGGAGCTGAAGCAGCGCGGGGTCGCGATCGTCTTCATCTCGCACTTCCTCGACCAGGTATACGAGATCTCGGACCGCATCACGGTGTTGAGGGACGGTCGCTTTGTCGGCGAGTACCTGACGAATGAGCTTCTGCGCGTTGACCTCGTGGCCAAGATGCTCGGCCGGGAGCTCGTCGAGGTCGCCTTCTCGCGTTCCGAGATCGACGTCGAGGACGACGCCGTGCCCGTCCTCGAGGGCGAGGAGCTCGTCACCCGTGACGGGCTGCGCGGCGTGAGCGCGTCGCTCATGGCCGGTGAGGTGCTCGGCGTCGCGGGCTTGCTTGGCTCCGGTCGTACCGCCCTTGCGCGCGCGATTGCCGGCCTCGACCGGCTCGAGGGCGGTCAGGTGCGGCTCAATGGCAAGAAGGTGAGCCTCCCCACGCCGCGGCGAGCCCTCACCGAGGGAATCGTCTACTCATCGGAGAACCGGCGGGTAGAAGGCATCATCGGCGAACTGAGCGTGGCGGAGAACATCACTCTTGCTCTGCAAGCGCAAAGGGGGGCGTTGCGTCGCCTCACCCCCGCCCGTGCTCGTGAACTCGCGATCAGTTGGATCGAGGCGCTCGATATTCGTCCGGCCGATCCGGACCGCCGGGCAGGGGACTTGTCAGGAGGCAATCAGCAGAAGGTGATGCTCGCGCGCTTGCTGGCGCTCGCCCCGCGCGTGGTGGTTCTCGATGAGCCGACCCGCGGCATCGACATCGGTGCGAAGGTCGAGGTGCAGCGCCTCGTCGGCGAGCTTGCCGACGATGGTCTCGCTGTCATGTTCATCTCGGCAGAGCTCGAAGAAGTGTTGCGATCATCACATCGCGTGGCGATTCTGCGCGACATGAAAGTCGTGGATACTCTTCCATCGCAGGCGCTCACCATCGATACCCTCCTGGCTCTCGTCGCGCGCCCCGACGATTTGGAAGACTGAGGAAAGCCCGTGGCAACCGCCGAGCCGACCCGCAACGCAACCATCTTTGATGTCGCGCGTTTGGCTGGCGTGTCTCACCAGACCGTCTCCCGAGTGCTCAATGGTGCGACGAATGTCCGCCCGGAGACGAAGAGCCGAGTCGAGAAGGCGATCGCGCAACTGCGTTACAGCCCGTCCCCTGCGGCGAGAGCGCTTGTCACCCGACGGACCCGGTCGATTGGCCTCATCACGCCATCGCTGACCGACTTCGGCCCCACCTCGATCGCGATGCACTTCACGATCGCCGCTCGAGAAGCCCGCTACTCGGTGAACTCCGTCAGTGCATCGCCCACCGATCCTGCGGCGGTTCGCCACGCGGTTGAGGCGCTCCTGCGCCAGCGGGTCGACGCGCTTGTCATCATCGCCGTCGACGTCGCCGTCGTTGAGCTCTTGCAGGCGATCGATGTCGGCGTGCCGATCGTGATCGCCACGTCATCTCCCACGCGCAGCTCACGCATCGCATCGATCGACCAGGCCCGGGGTGCGCGCGCTGCGGTCCGCCACCTTGCAGAACTCGGGCACACCCGCATCCTCCACATCACGGGACCGGAATCGGCGCCCGACTCGATTGAGCGCGTGCGAGGGTGGCGCGAAGAACTTGCCGCCCAGCGCCTTGAGACGGTCGAGCCTCTGCCGGGTGACTGGTCCGCCGCTACCGGCTTCAAGATCGGGATGGATATCGAGATCGAGGGACCCACGGCCGTGTTCGTGTCGAATGACCTCACGGCAATGGGGCTCATGTCGGCGCTTCGTCAACGGGGGCTCAGTGTCCCCGGCCATGTCTCGATCGTCGGCTTCGACGACATCCCCGAGGCGGCGTTCTTCCACCCCGCCCTCACCACGGTGCGCCAAGACTTTGCGGCTCTTGGTCAGCTCGTCATGCAGAAGATCCTCGTCGAGGTGGAAGAGCCCGACGCTCATATTGCGGATGCGCCGCTCGCGACCCGGCTCATCGAGCGTGCCTCGACCCGCGCGGTGGACTCGGGCACCTAAGCGATCCCGGGAACGTCCGCCAGGCCAGCCGGGAGCTGGCCCTCGTGGACGAGCACCAAGCGCTTTGTGGGACGCGTCATTGCGACGTAGAGGTCTTGAGGCACCGCGGCGATGCTCGTGGGATCAGCGATCACGACAGCGTCATACTCGAGACCCTTTGCCTCGCGTGCACTCACGACATCAACACCCTCTGGTGCGCGAGACTCGATCCGCGCTGCAAGTGCGGGCGTCGCGATGATCGCGACGAGGCCCCCGTCCCGTGCGTCGAGAGCCGTGCGCTCCGCAGCCGCAGCGGTGATGACGGCATCGACGAGCCCACCGGACGTCGTCGGCAGCTGAACCACTGCGTCGTCCACATCCCGGGCCGCGCTCATCTCGCTCACCGGCAAGCGTGCCGCGCGGGCGAATGACTGGGCCGCCTCGGCAACCGCCGCCGGAATGCGGTAGCTGACGGTGAGCTCACGCAGATGCCAACCGGCCTGGAACAGCGGGTCCATCGACTCCGGCCACCACTGGGTGCCGGCGGGAGAGGACGTCTGCGCCACGTCGCCGACGATCGTGAACGATCGCGAGGGACACCTGCGCAGCAGCATCCGCCACGCCATCGGGCTCAGCTCTTGTGCCTCATCGACAACGACGTGCCCATACGTCCAGGAGCGGTCCTCCGCTGCGCGCTCTGCAAGAGTGCGGCGGGCCGCAGGGGCCCGCATACGGTCAGCGAGGGTCTGCGCGTCGACGCGAATCATCGTGTGGCCGCCAAAGGTCTCGAGCACCTCTTTGGCGTACTCGAGCTCCGCCTTCGACGTGTCGGACTGCACGGGCGCGTGTGGCAGTTCACCGAGAAGCTCCGCCGCCTCATCGAGGAGCGGGACATCGGCGTCAGTGAATGGGGCGTCAGCAGGGCGCGCAAGCAGACGACGCTCAGCGCGGGACAGTCTCGACGCGCAGTGGTGGAGAAGGTGTGGCTTGCTGAACAGATCACGGATGAGCATGTCCGCACTGAGTGGGAGCCAGCACAGGTTGATCGCGATGCGGAGCTCGCGGTGATCGCGCAGATCGCGCGCGATTTCCTTGCGATCATCGTCGTCGATGTGCTCGCCGAGGTCCGCGATGATCTGACGAGTGAGACGGTTGATCATCTCTTTGGCAAAGGCCGCCCGTGCTTCGTTGTGAGGTTTGCCGTCGCGTCGGGCCCGCGCTTGCGCGTCTTTGACGTCGGCGCGCGTCAGCACCACTGTGCGCCCATCGATGCGGAACTCTTGGTCGCGCCGCGGTACCCGCTGACGTTCGCGAACGGCCGCACGAATCACGTGAGCCATCTCGGCCCGGCCCTTGATCATCGCAATGTCGTCACGTTCGCGGGCCGAAATCCGCACGCCGCGCACGAGTCCAGCGAGAGTGGTCGACACCGCACCCGTTTCGCCAAGCGACGGGAGCACATGATCGATGTACCGCAAGAACGTCGGCGAGGGTCCCACAAGCAGGACACCGCGCCGCTCCAGCAGTTCGCGGTGGTGGTAGAGCAAATACGCAGCGCGGTGGAGCGCGACGGCCGTCTTGCCGGTGCCCGGCCCGCCCTGAACGACGAGCGCGCCTTGCAAGGGTGCGCGGATGACCGCATCTTGCTCCGCTTGGATCGTGGCGACGATGTCGCCCATCCGACCCGTCCGGCGGGAATCGAGTGCTGCCAGCAGGGCGCCTTCACCTGCGAGATTTGCCTCTTGGCCTGATTCGCGCAACGCCTCGACGTCAAGAACGTCATCCTCCACCGCGACGACACGTCGTCCCTGGGTGGTGAGGTGGCGCCGGCTCATCACTCCGGCGGGGTGGGCGGCCGTGGCGGCGTAGAACGGGGTGGCGGCGGGTGCGCGCCAGTCGGTGAGAAGCGGAGCCAAGTTCGTGTCGGACAGTCCGATGCGGCCGACGTAGAGGCGCTCACCGTTGGCCATGTCGAGCCGCCCAAAGCACAAACGGTCCTCGACGGCGTCGAGTTGCGAAATGCGGTCCTCATACAGCGTCGCGAAGGCGTCGCGCTCCGAACGGTTCTGGGGAGACCCGGACGGGCCTTGTCTGCGCACCTCGGCCAGGCGTTCCACGGCCTCGTCGCGGAGCTCATCGAGCCGCGCGTAGAGGCCATCGACGACGCGTTGCTCAGCGTCGATTCCGGTATCCGCGCGAACCGTGGCTTCGTTGTGCATGAATGCCCTTTCACTCCACCCGCTCCGGACACGGGCAGTAGACAATCATCCCACGTCCACAGAGCCTCGCGGGAGACCCAACTCGTTCGCGGCGCGCGATATCGGCCTGTGCGCGTGGTGAGTCATGCAAGAGTTGGCGTATGGCCCTCATCACGTGGAACACCGACGGTGTCGCTCAGTGGGCCGAGCGCTCTGGCCGCGACGCCGTCCTGGTGCAGTCAATGCGCGGATTCATTGACGCTGGCAAGGTCGGCAGGCTCGTATGTGAGCACCTGCTCAGTCTGAGCGATCCCGTGCGCCTCGTGACCTTTGACGTTGACGATCTTCTTGACTACCGGTCACGGCGCCCTGAGATGACGTTCTCGATCAACGAATGGACGTCCTACGACGAGCCCTACCTCGCGATCGACATGGTGAAGGACGCGGAGGGCACGCCGTACCTCCTGTTGCACGGACTCGAGCCCGATATCCGGTGGGAGAAGTTCATCTCTGCGGTCATCGACGTGGAGAAGCGCCTTGGCATCGGCCTCACCGTCGCAGCCCACGGGATCCCGATGGCGGTGCCGCACACGAAGCCCCACACGTCGACGATCCACGGCACGAGCCAAGACCTCCTGCCCGATTCGCCGAGCTTCTTCGGCACGGTGACGGTGCCTGCCTCTGCGCAGGGGCTTCTTGAATACCGCCTGGGGCAGGCTGGCCACGCCGCCGTCACCGCCGCGGTCCATGTGCCGTACTACCTCGCTCAATCGGCGTTGCCCTCGGCGGCGCAGCATGCGCTCACTCAGATCGAGGCCATCACGGGACTCGCACTGGGCGCCGATGCGCTCGCTGAGGAAGCCGACACGGCGCGTGCCGAGATCGACCGGCAGATGGCGGAATCGGAAGAAGTGCAGGCGATCGTGCAGGCTCTCGAGGTTCAATACGAGCAGATGGAAGAGGCCCGCAGCGAGGGTCTGCCGCTCGACGGCCCCTTGCCCACGGCAGATGAGCTCGGTGCGGAGTTTGAGAAATTCCTGGCACAGCAGCGGCGAGACCTGCCCCCAAACGACTAATTTGTGTCATGCTGTACCTGGTTGCATTGACGTAGTGTGCACGACCTGGCTTGAAAGAGACACGGGGGCGACATTGCGGCGACGAGTAGGACAAGGTGTCCCGCTTCCCGTCCCCGGGCATTAAAAGCAAGGAATTACAGGCATGGCACAAGGTTCCGTGAAATGGTTTAACGCGGAAAAGGGCTACGGCTTCATCGCACAGGACGGCGGCGGCGCCGACGTCTTCGTGCACTACTCCGCCATCATCACCGATGGCTTCAAGACCCTCAACGAGCAGCAGCGCGTCGAGTTCGAGGTCACGCAGGGTCCCAAGGGCCCGCAGGCCGAGCAGGTGCGCGCGCTCTAAGGAGCACGAATCACCGTGGCGGGGCCCACGCACATCATGTGCGTGGGCCCCGTTTCCTTTTCCCCCGCCGGGCTGCGGAAGGGAACGTATTGACCACTGAAACGCGTTAGTTGGGTTGAGGCGATCGGGGTGGTGCTGGCCCGTATCACACAAGCCATCTAGAATGAGCCCTAAGGCAAGGGTCGAAGGAGGTCACCATGCCGCTGTCGGAATACGAGCAGCGAGTGCTCGAGCAGCTTGAGCGCGACCTCAACGCGGACCCCAAACTCGGCCGTACCTTGGCCCGGGGACCGCGCCAGCGCGGTCGCATTGTGTTGGGTGCGTTTGGCGTGCTCGTGGGTCTCACCATCGTGTTGGTGGGTGTCGCCGCAGATGTGGTGCCGCTCGGCATCGGCGGATTCGCGCTCATGATCGCCGCGGCGATGTGGGCTCTCTTTGCGCCCACCAAGAAGCTGACGGCTGTGAAGTCTGAGGCTCACGGATTTGGCAAGTCTGCGCCCAAGCGCGCCGCCAAGGAGCCGTTCATCCGCCGCGTCGAGGACCGCCTCGAGCGCCGGCGCGAGCAGGGCGACCTGTAGCAGCCTCGGCAGCAGCCCTCGCGATCGCATCGCGAGCGGCGTGCCCGTGCCGTTCAAGATCGAGGGCGTCGATGACGGCACCCTGCGGTGCATAACGATGATCTGACACCGCAACGGCAAGAGTCTCGAGCGACGCGCGCCCCTCTGCCTCGATCTCGACTCCTTCGCCACGCGCGACGCCGTCGAGGAACGTGCCCACCTCATGCGGGGTCAGTGCGAGAGGCCATGCGTATGACGCAGGCACGTGAGCGCGCAGCCACCCCCACATCACCTCCGGGTCCGCGGCACGGTTCTCCTCGGCGCGGCGTCGGCGTGCGACGATCGATGCCCCCCACAGCGCGGCGGCGGCGACGACAGTGAACGCCGCGATCAGGGTCCACGGCACCTCGACGCCCTGGTCGCCGTCACCGGCCTGTGCGCGAGAGGTAGGCACCGCGATCGGCGCGTTCGGCTCGCCAATGAAGTCTGGTCGCGCGGTCGGATTCGTGAAGTCGTCAACCGCTGCGTCGCCGCCTTGCTGGGTGTACGAGGGGCGCGCACCGGTCTGGATTGACGGTGTCGGCTCAAAGCGGACCCAGCCCACGCCCGAGAAGTAGAGCTCAGGCCAGGCGTGCGCGTCGCCACCGCGCACGATGAATGCGCCCGATTCGTCTTGCGAGCCGGGCAGGTATCCCACAGCAAGCCGCGCCGGGACGTCGAGGGTGCGCGCAAACACCACCATCGCCGTCGCGAACTGGACGCAGTACCCGCGCTTGTCGTCGAGGAACGCCGAGACAGCGTCGGCCGTGTCCGGTTGCACGGTGGTGTCGTAGACGAAGCCGCCGCCATTGCGGAAGTACTCCTGCAGAGCAACTGCCTGCTCGTAACGACTGCTCGCACCGTCCGTGATCTGGATGGCGAGCTGCTGGAAACGCTCCGCATCGACACCGTCTGGAATCGAGAGTGTCGTGGGATCGAGCCGCGCGTCCTGGCTGGCGTCGCCTGCTCGCAGGAGCTCGGGCGTGATGTATGCGAGATCTGCCGTCACCGTGTACTCGAGGCCGGCGGTGTTGGTGTCGTCCGCGAGGATCTGGTCGGTTGACGCGGCATACGTCCAGTGCCCGTCGAGAGGGCCGACGCTGCGGGGCACGGGCGGGAGGGGCAGGCTCGACTCTGCGGAGAGCACCGACATGTTGAGGGTCGCGAGATCTCGCTCAGCCCAGTTCGGCACATCGACGGGCCAGAGCGGACCTGTGCCGAGTTCACGGCTTGGAGGCGTCTCGGGGGTGTCCCACGACGTTCCGTCGAAGTCAGACAACGTGTAGAGGCGCAGCACATCGGGGCGCGCGCCCGAACTGAGGTACACCGCGACTGTGGAGGACGAGTTGGTGCCCAGAGAGTTGCGGAGGTCGAGTTCGAGATTGAGGCGCGGGGGAGTGTCGAACTGGTCGACGGTGTCGAAGCGCGGAATCATCCCCCAGCCGTTGCCCCCAATCGCCGATGGCGCGACGAGCACGGCAAGGCTGACGGCGGCAACGGCGGCAATCGTGCCTGCGAGCGGAGCGGGCCTTTCGCTCGCTCCCGTCGGCCTGCGTGTGAGGGCGAGCAGCAACACCCACGCGATGAGGGCGGCGAGGAGCAGCCGCAGGGTGAGCCGATGCTGCAGGGCAATCGCTGGGACCCACGGCATGAAGAGGACGACGCCAGACACAGCGGCCGCGCGCCAGGACACCGCGATGTGCTCGGCTGCAAGGAAGATGGCGAAGAGGCCGACCGTGAGCACGCCGAGCAGGGGCCGCTCGACATCCGCAGGCGGGGCGCTCGTATAGATGAGGTCGACACCCTCATCGAGGGTGTGCAAGAGCGAGCGGAGTGCGGCAGGGGTGGGGAGCATGAAACGCTCGCCGTTGTCGTCGCGGGCGAAGGCAGGCACGGCGATGACGATCGCGGTGATGATCCCGACCGCGGTGGGCAGCATTCGCGAGCGTGACAGCATGCGCGTGATCGCGACGGCGAGAGTGACGATTCCGAGCAGTCCGACGGCGGTCCACACCCACGCGCCGTAGGCGACCATGTCGGCAAGGCCGTTCATGCCGAGCGCCACGCATACGGCGGCAACCACCGTCGCGTACCACGGCGCGACTGGTGTCTGGTGGCGCGATGTCATCCGACATCTCCCAAAGCGATGAGCGAGCCCCACACGGTCGCGATGTCTGCGCCGCTGCTCGCGTAGGTGGCGCGCCACCCCATGCGACGCAGTGCCGTGACGCCTTCCTGAGCGGCGCCCGAATCGTCGTCAGGCGTCCGCACGATCGCCCATGCGCGGCCAGACTCTCCGAGCGGCGCGAGCGCCTCGATCGTCGCGGGGTCTGGGGGCTCGAGGACGGCGACCGTCACTTCGCCGCTCACCTTGTCATCGGCAAGGTGGCGGATCGCTCGCATCAGCTGGGCGTGGGCGCTCCCTTGCGTTGCGGCGCTGTGGAGGTCCACGGTGAGGTCGAGCAGTGTGGCACGAGCGAGCTCAGCGTGCTGGTTGCCGAGATGGTGGAGGCGTTCCGGGTCGATCGTGCCGCCAAGCAAGCGGACAGGGTGACCCGAGTCGAGCACCGACAGCGCGACCGACGCGGCTGCGCTGATCGACCACTCAAGCCCCTTGGGCTCGCGGGGCAGGTCGAGGAGGACGGTCGCAGGCCGGCGTCCAGCTCTCTCATCTGAACGGACAAGCATCGTGCCCTTGCGCGCACTCGACGGCCAATGCACGCGGCGGAGGTCATCGCCCTCGCGGTAATCGCGCAGCGCGGCGTCATCGGCCGAGGGTGTGCGAGCACCAAGCACGATGCGGTCGGCATGTCCCATGAGCGCGCCAGCGGTTCCAGACAGATCGACGACGGCGGGCCACACGGGGATATGTTCGCTTTCGCCCACGGCCGTGTCGGCCCAGATCATTCCGAGCGGATCCGATGAGTGGACGAGTGCGGGGCCAAGAGGCCAGCGCCCACGGCGCACCGGCTGGAGCGCGTAGCTGAGGGTGAGCTTGTCGTCGCTGCGCGTCACGGTCGCCTTGGTGGGGCCGCCGCCCGTCAGCTCGGCCGCGGCCTGCTCGCGGATATCAAGGGCATCGGCAAGTGCGCGGCGGACGAACGCGCCCGACCGTCCGCGTGACGCTGCAGAGATCGTCACCGTCACGGTGCCTCCGACGCCGACCGTCAGCGGGCGGGGAGCTACCTCGCGTCGTGCAAAGGGAAAAGACGAGAGGAAGGAGTTGACGGCAAAGAGCATCCACAGCACGCCGATGACAACGGCCGACACCATCGCAATCCCGATGTAGACGAGCGGACTCGTCGCCAGGCCCACGCCCAGACCGCCCACCACGATGCCGGCCGCGAGCATGCCGATGCCACGCGACGACAGCGTCGTGCTCGAGTCGGAGCGACGTGCCACGTTACGCCGGGCCCACCCGGACGGAGCTGGTCACTGCCGCTTCACGCGGAGCGGGCATGTCGCGTGCTTCCGTGGGGACTGGAGTGCGCGCGACGATCTCGCTCACAATCTTGGCGGGGGTGTGGCCCGAGAGCCGCGCTTCGGTGGACGCGATGAGTCGGTGCGCGAGCACAGGGTTCGCAAGCGCCTTCACATCGTCGGGCAGCACATGGTTGCGCCCCGCCATCGCGGCACGCGCCTTGACGGCGGCAAGGAGCTGGAGAGCCGCGCGAGGCGAGGCGCCGAGGCGCAACGACGAGTCGCGGCGTGTGGCTCCGACGAGGTCGACGATGTACTGCTTGATCGCTGGCGCAGCGTAGACACGGCGAGACGTGTCGATGAGGCGCGCCATGACGTCCGTCGTGGTGACGGGGCGCAGCGCGGGCAGCGGGTCGGCGCCATCGTGTGACTCGAGCATGAGCATCTCATCGCGTGCTGACGGATAGCCGACGGACACCTGTGCCATGAAGCGGTCACGCTGCGCCTCGGGCAGGGGATACGTGCCTTCCATCTCGATGGGATTCTGCGTGGCGACAACGAGGAACGGCTTGGGAAGGCCGTGCGTCTGGCCATCGACCGTGACCGCGCGCTCCTGCATCGACTCAAGCAGCGCTGCCTGCGTCTTGGGGCTTGCGCGGTTGATCTCGTCCGCGATGACGACGTTGGCGAAGATCGGGCCCGGACGGAACTCGAAGCGGTAGTCGTCTGAACGGAAGATGCTGACGCCTGTCACATCCGATGGCAGCAGGTCGGGAGTGAACTGGATGCGTCCCACGGAGCAGTCGATGCTGGCAGCGAGTGCGCGAGCGATGGTCGTCTTGCCCACACCGGGCACGTCTTCCATGAGCAGGTGGCCACCGGCGAGCACCACAGCGAGCGTCGACGTGATCGCGTTGTCGAGGCCCGCGAGCACTGTCGACATCGACTGTCGAATCCGCATCGTCACCTCGGCGACTTCGGCAAGTTCCTGGTCGCTCGGCAGGGGCTGAGTCATGTGAGCTCCTTCACTAACAGGTTTGAGCCTAATGGAGAGGCACCGTCAACATTCCCTCCACCACTTAATTGCCCATGTACCAGGGATGAGTGCTCAGGTGTGACGGATTTCTCAGAGAATCCCCCAATTTGTGGAGAGAAGTGGAGTAAAGTGGGGCGAACTGGCGAGTCGTGGCGCGAGGAGGTGAGGCCCTGATGTCTGAACTGACGCACGGTCTCGGCCCCACAGGGGTCTTCCTTGGCACGTTCACGCCCAAGCTCGATGACAAAGGCCGCCTCATCCTGCCCGCCAAGTTCCGTGGGCGACTTGCCTCTGGTTTCGTCGCCACGCGAGGGCTGGACCGCTGCGTCTTCTTGTTCCCCGTCGACGAGTTCATGCAGGTGCACGACCGCCTGCGCCGAGCTCCGATGGAGAACAAGCAGGCGCGCGACTACCTACGCAACTTCCTGGGGCACGCCCAGGACGACGTGCCGGACAAGCAAGGACGCATCTTGCTCAGCGCGCCACTGCGCTCGTACGCATCGCTCACCCGCGATGTCGCAGTGGTGGGCATGGGCGCTCGCATTGAGGTCTGGGATGCCCAGGCCTGGGAGACATACCTCGCCGAGGGCGAGGACGCATATGCCGCAACAGCGGCGGATCTGTTCGGGGACATGTAGCGCACGTGCCTCGAGGCCTCCTCCCGAGTCGCTCTGACGGACTTCCCCCCGCCAGAGGATCGGAGGGAGACCCCGGGGCGCGTCACTCGACAAGGAGGGGCCGATGGGCGAAGCGGCACAGCGGCACACGCCGGTCATGCTTGACCGTTGTGTCGACTTGTTGTCGCCTGCCCTCGAACGCGATGGCGCAGTCGCCATCGACGGCACACTCGGCATGGGCGGTCACACCGAAGCCCTCCTGAGGCGCCACCCTCACCTCACCGTCGTGGGCATCGATCGCGACGGCGACGCGATCGCACTCGCAAGCGAGCGCCTTGCGTGGGCGGGGGACCGCTTCATTGCGTACCGCGCCACCTATGACGACATCGAGGGCGCGCTCGCCGTTGCAGGCGCCGACGCTGCAGACGCGATCCTCTTGGACCTTGGCGTGAGCTCGCTTCAGATCGATGAGGGCGAACGCGGTTTCTCCTACGTCAACCACGGCCCCCTTGACATGCGCATGAACCGTGACGAGCCCGTCACTGCGGCCGACATCCTCGCGACTGCCGATGAGTCCGAGATCGCGCGCATCCTCCACGTGTACGGCGAAGAGCGCTACGCGCGCCGCATCGCCGAAACGATCGTCGCCCGCCGCGCGACCGACCCCGTCACTCGCTCCGAACAGCTTGTCGACCTTGTTCGCGCCTGTATCCCCGCGGCGACTCGTCAGCCGGGCTCGAACCCCGCCAAGCGCACGTTCCAGGCGCTGCGCATTGCCGTCAACCGTGAGCTCGATGTCCTTGAGGACGCGATCGACGCTGCGATCGACGCCCTTGCCGTGGGCGGGCGGCTCGTCGTCATGAGCTACCACTCTCTCGAGGACCGGATCGTGAAGCGGGCCTTCGCCGCCGCTTCCACCTCAAGCGCGCCTCCTGGGCTCCCCGTTGTGCCCGACGAGCACCAGCCGTACTTGCGTCTGCTCACGCGCGGCGCCGAGAAGGCGTCTGCAGAGGAGATCGAGCGCAACTCTCGCGCCAAGCCGGTGCGCCTGCGTGCCGCTGAACGCACTCGCATGACGTCACGGAGGGCGGCATGAGCGCGGCGCCGCTGCGGACGACGGCGCGGCCGCTCAGCCCCGCACCCGCACGCCAGAGCCAGCCCGAGCGTCGGCCCCGTCTCGCAGCGGTGCCCGCACCGCAGCGAGGCCGGTCAATCGCGCCGTTTGCGCTCCTATGTGTTGCCATCGTCATCTCGGCGCTCGCGGCAGTGCTGGTCCTCAACACCGCGATGGCGCAGTCGTCGTACAGTTCCCGCGATATCAAGATCGAGATCGCGCAGCTGCATCAAGCGCGTGCGGAGACGCTCGCGCGCCTCGAAGCAAACGCCGCGCCCGCCGCACTGTCCCAGCGCGCCCAAGAACTGGGAATGGTGCCGGCCTCGTCAATCGGCTTCGTCTCGCTCGACAACGGTCAGGTCATCCACGCAGGAGGTCGCCGGTGACGCGACGCCCTGGAATGGCACCGCCGCCACGCTCCGGACAGCGCCCGACGCCCGAGCGTCGTCCTTCCGGGCAACGCGGCGCCCCTGGTCAACGCAGCGCCTC
>CAZRHL010000003.1:0-25107 GCA_964600005.1 uncultured Demequinaceae bacterium | reverse complement strand
GCGCCCCTGGTCAACGCAGCGCCTCCTCGGGCAGTCGCCCCACGCCCACGCCCGCCGCGATACGCCACAGCCCGTTCGCGCCGCGCGTTGGCGACCCGCATCGGCGCCAGAGCGTCGTCCTCGCCTTCTCTCTCATCCTCGTCGCGATCTTTGCGGTGCGCCTTGTCGACGTGCAGATCGTCAACTCCGCCCCCGTCGCGCAGGCCGCCCTCGACAAGAGGCTCGTCGAGCGCACGGTGGTGCCCCCGCGCGCCGACATCGTCGACCGCAATGGCGATGTGCTCGCAACCTCCGTCGAGCGGTATCACCTGTGGGTGGACCAGGTCGACCTCGCTGGCTGGAAGCGCACGTCGAACGGCAAGGTGACGGCTCAAGGCCCGATCGATGCGGCGGCGATCCTCGCCCCGATCCTCGGCGTGAGCGAGTCGGACCTCGCCGCGCAGCTGATCGGCGACAAGTCCTTCCACTACATCGCGAAGAACGTGACGCCCGAGACGCGTGATCTGGTGCTGGCCGAGGACATCGCTGGCATTGAGGCGGAGCCGACGACACAGCGGCTTTACCCCGCCGGCGACGTCGCCGGAAATGTCATCGGCTATATGGCAGAGGACGGTGTCAACCCCGGCAAGACCGGCATGGGCGGGATCGAGCGCACCTTCAATGACATCCTCATCGGCACCCCTGGCACCGAGACGTTCGAACGCAGCCGCTACGGCACCGTGATCCCGGCGGGTCAGCGTTCGCAGACGCCGGCGATTCCCGGGTCGAGCGTCCGCCTCACGATCGACCGTGACATTCAGTTCTACGCCGAGCAGGCGCTCGACCAGGCTCTCGCCGCCACTGGCTCCTCAGCGGGCTCCGTGGTGGTCCTCGACACCGAGACCAACCAAGTGCTTGCCCTTGTGGACTCGGGGGCCCTCAATCCGGCTGACCCGGGGGCAACGCCCGCGAACCTGCGGGGCTCGCGTTCAGTGGAGGGCGTCTTTGACCCGGGCTCCACGGCAAAGACCATCACGATGGCGGCCGCGCTCGAAGAAGGTGTCGCCACCCCCGAATCGCAGTTTGTTGCGCCGTACCTCTACACCACTGAGAACGGCCAGGTGTTTCGCGACTCTCACGAGCACGCTGACCAGAAGCTCACTCTCGCGGGAGTGCTCGTCACCTCGTCCAACACTGGCACCGTGCAGATCGGCCAGTTGCTCGACGACAAGACTCGCTACGACTACATGCGCGCTTTTGGCCTTGGCCAACCCACCAATCTTGGCCTGCCGAACGAATCGGCCGGCATCCTCCACCCATGGGAGAACTGGGACGGCCGCACGAAGTACGCGACGATGTTCGGCCAAGGTGTGTCGGTGACGGCCATCCAGACGGCGCAGGTCTACTCGATCATCGCCAATGGCGGCATGCGCACAGCGCCCACGATCGTGGCAGGCACCGAGTCTCCCGACGGTACCTTCATCCCAACGGAACAGGGGGCGCCCGTTCGAGTCGTGTCGGCGCAGACCTCCGAGCAGATTCTCGCGATGCTCGAAGAAGTGGTGACGAACGGCACGGGACGCGCCGCGCAGATCCCCGGCTACCGCGTCGGCGGCAAGACAGGAACTGCTCAGGCGCCGGATGATAATGGTGAGTTGACGCGAACTGTCGCCTCGTTTGTGGGAATCGCACCGACTGACAACCCGCGGATCGTGGTCTCCGTGATCCTTTATGACCCCAAGTCATCGATCTGGGGCGGCGATGTTGCGGCCCCGGTGTTCCGGGACGTGGCAACCTTTGCGTTGCAGACATTGCGTGTGCCGCCGTCCAGTGGCGAGCAGGCGCGCTTCCCGACCACCTGGGAGTGACATGGATATGGCGTTGCGGCCCTCACGCGTCGCGCCGATCGCCCTGACAGCTGTGCTTGCGGATGCAGGGATCGAGGCGTCGGCGCTCGACGGTCCCGATGTCACGCTGACCGGGGCGAGCGTTGACTCGCGTGCGGTGCGCCCTGGCGATCTGTTCGGTGCGTATGCGGGGCTCGTGCGCCACGGCGCACATTTTGCCCAGGCCGCCGTCGAGGCCGGTGCTGTCGCCATCCTCACCGACCGTGAGGGACACGGAATCGTTCGCGAGGCCGGCATCGAGGTCCCCGTCGTGGTCATTGAGACAGGGGAGCGCGACGCAATGGGGCGCGCGGCGGCGGCCGTCTATGGACATCCCTCTCGACATCTCACCTTTGTCGGCGTGACGGGGACCAACGGCAAGACGACAACGAGCTACTTCATCGAGCACGCCCTCGCCGAGGTCCACGAGCACCGCGGCATCATGGGCACCGTTGAGCTCCGGGTGAAGGACGATGCGATCGAGTCGCCTCGCACCACCGTCGAGGCTCCCGTGCTGCACGGTCTGCTTGCGCGCATGCGTGAGGAGGGCGTGACCGCGGCAGTGACGGAAGTGAGCTCACATGCGGCGGCCCTTGACCGCATTGCCGGCGCTCAGTTCGAGGTGGCAGTCTTCACCAACCTGCAGTGGGACCACCTGGACTTCCACCACACGATGGAGGAATACCTGCAGGCCAAAGCCCGGCTTTTTGAGCCGGGACGGTCCAAACGCGGCGTCGTGTGCATCGACGACGAGTGGACCCAGGCGTTCGCCCGCGAAGCGAAGATCCCGGTCGAGACGGTCTCGACGCGGCCGGATTCGCCCCGCGGGGATTGGAATGTGGCCGACGCTGATGTCGGCTTGGACGGCGTGGGCTCGAGTTTCACGCTCATCGCCCCCGATGGCAGCAGGCATGCCGCGTTCAGCCCGTTGCCGGGCCTGGTCAACGTGTCGAACGCCGCCGTCGCCATCGTTGCCGCGCATGCGGCCGGTGTTCCGCTTGAGGCCGCCATCGAGGGCGTTCACACCGCCCACGCGGTGCCCGGCCGCATGGAGCGCGTCATCGAGCGTTCAGATGTCGATCCGCTTGCGATTGTCGACTATGCCCACACCCCTGATGCGCTCACTCTCGCGCTCGAGGGAGTGCGACCGATCACGCCGGGTCGTCTCATCCTCATCTTCGGCTCAGACGGCGACCGCGATCAGGGCAAGCGACCCGTCATGGGCGAGATCGCCGCACGGCTCGCGGACGTCATCGTGTTGACCGATGAGAACCCGCGCTCGGAGGACCCGGCAGCGATTCGGGCCGCGATCCGAGACGGGATCGAGAAGGTGCGCCCCGACCTCAAGGACGTGCATGAGGTCGAGCCGCGCGCCGCCGCCGTCGCCTATGGTTTACGGCTGGGCCAGGTTGGCGACACTGTCATCGTCACCGGCAAGGGCCATGAGCCAACTCAGGAGGTTGCCGGGGTGTTCTACCGCTACAACGACCGCGACGCCTATCTCGCCGCTCATCGTGAGATCGTCGCCGAGCGCGAGGCCCAGGCGTGAGGCCTCTCACCGCGCAGTGGATTGCGAATGCGGTCGGCGGGCAGCTTGCCGCTGACGTCGACACTCAGGTGACGTCGGTCGTGAAGGACACCCGCGAGGTGACGGCCGGGTCGCTGTACGCCGCTTTTGTCGGTGAGCGCGTCGACGGCCATGACTTCGCTGACGCTGCTCGTGAGGCCGGTGCATCGTTGCTGCTTGTGTCGCGCCCCGTTGACGGTCCGCACATCCTCGTCGACGACGTGACGCGTGCGTTGGGCGACATGGCGCGCGCCTATGTGGCGGCGCTGCGCCTTGAAGGTGAGCTCACGGTCATCGGCATCACGGGGTCCAACGGCAAGACGACCACAAAGGACATCCTTGCCCAGGTGCTTCCCGACGCGATTGCGCCGGTGGGGAGCTACAACAACGAGATCGGACTGCCGCTCACCGCGTTGAAGGCTGGGCCCCAGACGCGCCACCTCATTCTCGAAATGGGCGCGTCAGCCACGGGCGACATCTCGTACCTCACGTCGATCGCGCCTCTCGATATCGCCGTCGTCCTCATGGTGGGCAGCGCCCACGCGGCCGGCTATGGCTCGCTTGAGGCGTTGACGGAAGAGAAGGCGACGATTCTCGACGGTGTGATCCCAGGCGGCGTGGGCATTCTCAACGCTGATGACGCTCGTGTCGCCGCGATGGCCGGACGCGCACCGCGCACGGTGACGTTCGGCTTTGGCGAGGCGGACGTTTCCGCTTCCGGCCGACGCGTTGAGGCGGGTCGCGCGCACTTCGATGTCGATGATGTCCACGTGGCGTTGTCCCTCGTTGGCGATCACCACGCAAGCAATGGCCTTGCCGCATACGCAGTGGCGCGCGAATGCGGACTTGACGCACGTGCCGCTGCCGCAGCGGTGAGTGCCGCACGCCCGCTGAGCGCACATCGCATGGCGCTCACCGTACGCTCCGACGGCGTGAAGATTCTCGATGACGCCTACAACGCCTCGCCGGAGTCGATGAAGGCGGCGTTCCGGGCGTTGCGCGCCGTTGCCGACGACGGGGTGACGTGGGCGGTCGTGGGAGAGATGCTCGAAATGGGCGATGCCTCTCTCAACGCGCACGAAGAGATCGGCATCGACGCCGTCCGCCTTGGCATCGACCACCTTGTCGTCGTCGGTGCGGGTGCCCGCCCCGCGTATGTCTCGGCCGTCCGTGAGGGCTCGTGGGGGGACGAGGCGGCCTTCGTCGCTACCATTGACGAGGCCCGCGCATTCTTGGCGGACCGCGTCGCTCCCGGTGACACCGTCCTCATCAAGGGGTCGAATGGCACGGGGTTGTGGCGGCTCGCCGACGACCTGACGAAGGAGGCCCGATGAGGGCGGTCGTATTCGCGGGAGGCATCTCCCTGCTGGTGGCCCTCCTGGGCACGCCGTGGGTGATCCGCTATCTCACGAAGCGTCAGTTCGGCCAGTTCATTCGCCAAGACGGCCCGGCTTCGCACCACACCAAGCGTGGAACTCCCACGATGGGCGGCGTCGTCATCATCCTTGCCACCCTCTTCGGCTGGCTGCTGGCAAATCTCTTCACCGATCGGACCCCGAACGTCTCGTCGGTGCTCGTCATCGGCCTCATGCTCGGCCTGGGACTCGTCGGCTTCCTCGACGACGGCATCAAGATCACTCGCGAACGTTCCCTCGGGCTCAACGCACGATGGAAGATCATCCTGCAGGCGGCTGTCGGCATCACCTTCTCGGTGCTCGCGCTCAAGTTCCCTGACGACCAGGGCACGTACCCGGCTTCGCAGGCGGTGTCGTTCCTGCGCGACACCGCACTTGACCTCGCCATGTGGGGACCGGCGCTCGGCATCATCCTGTTCATCCTGTGGTCGAACTTTCTCATCACGTCGTGGTCGAATGCGGTCAATCTGACGGACGGCCTTGATGGACTCGCCACTGGAGCGGCGCTCATCTTCTTCGGCGCGTATGTCCTGGTGGGCATCTGGCAGACCAATCAGCTGTGCGGCGTCAACAACACCGATCCGGCGACGTGTTATGAGGTCCGCGACCCGCGCGACATGGCGATCCTCGCGGCCGCGATCGCAGGCGCCTGTCTCGGATTCCTCTGGTGGAACGCGTCGCCCGCCAAGATCTTCATGGGCGACACGGGCTCGCTCGCCCTCGGTGGCGCGATCGCCGGAATGACGATCGTGACCCGCACCGAGATCCTCGGCGGCATCATCGGCGGTCTCTTCGTCATCATCGTGCTCAGCTCGGTCATCCAGATCGGCTTCTTCAAGATCTCGGGCGGCAAACGCGTCTTCAAGATGGCGCCGCTCCATCACCATTTCGAGCTGCTCGGATGGGGTGAGGTGACGATCGTCACGCGGTTCTGGATCATCGCGATCCTCTTCACGGGCGCTGGCATGGGCCTGTTCTATGCCGAGTGGGTTGCCAGCCTGGGTCCGGGCGGCTGATGGCTCAGATCGCTTCGCCGGAGATCGCCGACGCCGGGGCTCACCTCGCCGGAAAGCGCTTCGTTGTGCTCGGCCTGGGCGTGGCAGGAACGTCAGCGGTGAAGGCGCTTGGGGAGATCGGCGCGGAGTACATCACCGTTGACGGCGGCGGTGGGGCCGATCATGACTCGCTTGACGGCGTTGACCTCAGCGGTGTCGATGCGGTGATGGCCTCGGCCGGATACGCCCCGCACTCTCCTGACATCCTTGCTTGTGGCGCCGCGGGTCTGCCCATCTGGTCTGAGATGGAGTTTGCGTGGCGTGTGCGTGCGCACGATGCCCCATGGGTGCTCATCACGGGCACGAACGGCAAGACGACGACCACCCAGATGGTGGGTGCGATCGCCGCTGCAGCGGGTCTCAACGTCTCCGTGTGCGGCAACATGGGCAACCCCGTCATCACGGCTGCACGGCAAGCTCACCAACTGCTCGCAGTCGAGATCGCTTCCCTTCAGCTTCACTTCACGTCGACCGTGTCTGCGGCTGCCGCCGTGTGCCTCAATGCCGATACCGACCACGTCGACTGGCATGGTTCGGTGGAGGCGTATCGGGCTGACAAGGCGCGTGTTTACGAACACGTGCGTGTGGCGTGCGTCTATCCGGCCGCGGATCGCCTTGTCGAGGAGATGGTGGAGCGCGCCGACGTTGTCGAGGGCTGTCGAGCGATCGGCGTCACCATTGGGGCGCCTTCGGTATCGCAGTTCGGAGTCGTCGACGGTGTGCTCGTCGACCGCGCCTTCCATGACGATCGTCATTCGACCGCACATGAACTGGCCGAGGTCTCCGACCTCGAGCACCTCGTCGCAGGTGACGTGCCGCCGTACCTCGTGACGAACGCCCTCAGCGCCGCAGCGCTTGCACGCGCAGTCGGCATCGAGCCGCGTTTTGTCCGCGACGGCTTGCGCGCATTCGGCCTTGATGCGCACCGCACCGCCTTTGTGCGCCGCCTCGACGATGTCGATTACGTCGACGACTCAAAGGCGACGAACGCCCATGCCGCCCTTGCCGCCTTCGGTGGCCGTGCGCCGCAGTCGGTGGTGTGGATCGCTGGCGGACTGGCGAAGGGCCAAGCATTCGACGAGCTCATCACCCGCATCAGTCCGCAGCTGCGCGGTGTTGTCCTCATCGGCGTCGACCCGGAACCCCTGGCGAGCTCCCTCAGCGAACACGCCGCCGAGATACCCGTCGAGCGCATCGAGCCGGGAGAGACTGTGATGCGAGACGCGGTGGCGGCTGCGCGTCGGCTCGCTCGGGCCGGCGACACGGTGTTGTTGTCACCAGCATGCGCGTCGATGGACCAGTTCCGCAGTTACGCGGACCGAGGAAGAGCCTTCGCTGTGGAGGTGGAGTCGCTCTAGGAGGGTGATGTGACGCAGACAAGTCCGCGCACCACCTTCTCTACCGCTTGGCGCTCGCCCGTGGCGAGCTATTACCTGTTGATGGCCTCCACCGGCATCCTCCTGCTCGTCGGGCTCGCCGTCGTCTTGTCGAGCACGTCGATCCTCTCGATCCGTCAGCGCGACGGAAACGCGTGGACGCTCTTCCTCATCCAGGTGGTCGCACTGGCGGTCGGCACGGTGGCGCTCGCGATCTTGTCGCGGTTCTCCGTCAAAGGCCTCAAGCGCGTCGCGCCCTTTGTGCTCTTCGGCTCGGCGGTGCTGCTCGTCTTGGTGTACCTCCGGGGCGTTTCGGTGGGCGGCAACAAGAACTGGCTGCCGATCGGCCCCATCACGGTGCAGCCGTCCGAGATCGCGAAGCTTGGGCTTGCCCTCTACCTCGGCGTCGTGCTCGCGATGTTCCGCCATGAGCTCACCACTATGCGCCGCATCCTTGTTCCAGGCGGCATCGTCGCGGGGGTGATCTTGGTTCTCGTGCTCGCTGGTCGCGACATGGGCACCGCCGTCGTGTTGAGCCTTGTCATCGCGGCGGCGTATTGGGTGGCGGGGCTGCCGTTGCGCTTCTTTGCTTTGGGCGCAGCGGGCCTTGTCGTGGGCGCACTCGCGCTTATTGCGGACGGCTCGACGCGGTCGGCGCGCATCAATGTGTGGCTCAATCCAGCAACGTGTGATGTGCAGGGCGACTGTCTCCAAACCACTCACGGCACGTGGGCCCTCGCCTCGGGAGGCTTGTGGGGACTCGGTCCGGGCATGAGCCGTGAGAAATGGGGCTACCTGCCTGCCGCGGACAACGATTTCATCTTTGCGATCCTCGGCGAAGAGTGGGGACTCATCGGGACCCTGCTCGTCCTGCTCGCCTTCACCCTCATGGCAATTGCAGTCCACCGCATCGTGAGGCGTCACCGTGACCCGTTCGCACAGATCGTGGCGGGCTCGATCGGCGCCTGGATCGTCGGCCAGGCCTTCATCAACATCGCGGTGGTCCTTGAGCTGCTGCCGGTCACAGGGGTGCCGTTGCCGTTGGTCTCGTCTGGAGGCTCGTCACTCATCATGTCGCTCGCGGGTATCGGCGTGCTGATGGCGCTCGCCCGGACGGAGCCAGGAGCGCGGGAAGCCTTCAATGCACGCCCAAGCGTGATGCGCCGCTATCTCGCAGTGATGGCGAGGAGTCACCATGGCTAAGTTCTTGCTTGCTGGCGGCGGGACCGCTGGCCATGTCAATCCGCTGCTAGCGACTGCCGAGGAGCTGATCAGTCGCGGCCACGATGTCGCTGTGCTCGGAACTGCGGAGGGTCTCGAGGCCGAGCTCATTCCGCGCGCGGGGCTGCAGATGTTCGTCGTGCCTCGGGTGCCTTTCCCGCGCAGGCCCTCGATATCGGCTGTGCGCTTTCCGTTCCGCTTGCGTGCCGCCGTGCGCGCGGCGACGCGCGCAATCGATGCGATCGACGCCGACGCCGTCGTCGGCTTCGGCGGCTACGTGTCGACTCCGGCGTACCTCGCCGCACGGAGGCGCCGAGTGCCAGTGGTGGTGCACGAGGGCAACGCGAAGCCTGGTTTGGCGAATCGGCTCGGTGCGCGACGCGCCGCCGCCGTGGCGGTCACATTCAAGGGCACCCCGCTGCCAGGTGCGATCCACACGGGCCTGCCGTTGCGCCGTGCCATCACCGACCTCGCTGCGCGCTTGAGCGACCCTGTCGCCGGCCCGGATGCACGCCGCGTCGCCCGCGCCGCATGGGGCTGGCCGGAGGACGCGCCCACGCTCCTCGTGACCGGTGGGTCAACCGGGGCGGCGAGCCTCAACTCTGCGGTCGCGGAGGCAATCGAGACGCTCGTGGCTCACGGAGTTCACGTGCTCCACATCACGGGCCGAGGCAAGGCCGATGGCGCGGAACGCGCGTGGGGCAACCTGCCCGCCCGCATGCGTGGTCAATACGTGGTGCGTGAGTACGTTCACGACATGGACACCGCGTTCGCGGTGGCCGACGCCGTCGTGTGCCGCGCGGGGGCCGGCATGGTGTGTGAGGTGACGGCGCTGGGCATTCCCGCCGTCTACGTCCCGCTGCCTCACGGCAACGGCGAGCAGGCGCTGAACGCGAGGGAGGCCGTTGAGGCGGGCGCGGCGCACATCCTCAATGATGCGGACCTCACTCCCACGTCGCTCGAGTTGACGGCTGAGCCGCTGGTGCTTGACCGCAAGGTGCAGGAGTTTGCGCGCGCTGCCGCCGCTGGTGTCGGCATCGTCGATGGTGCCGCGCGTGTGGCCTCCGTTGTGGAAGGAGTCGCCGCATGAGGTTCCATTTCATCGGCGTTGGCGGCTCGGGGATGTCGGCCGTGGCACGCCTCGTCGCTGCTCGTGGGGTTGACGTGACGGGCACCGACCGCAAGCGCAGCGCGTATTTCGCGGCGCTGGAGGCGGCCGGCGTCGATGTGCGAGTCGGGCACGATCCCGACCTCGTCGATGGTGCCGATCGGGTCGTCATCACGAGCGCCGTGCGCGACACGAATGACGAGCTGATCCGCGCCCGTGAGCTCGGCATTGATGTGTGGCACCGCTCGGAGGCGCTCGCGTGGGCGCTTGAGGGCAAGCGACTCGTCGCCGTCGCGGGTTCTCACGGCAAGACCACGACGTCCGCGATGGTCGCCCACCTCTTCCATCGCTGCGGAATCGATGCGTCCTACGCGGTTGGCGCCCGCGTCTTTGGGGTGGAGGGGGCCGTGGCCGGTGGCTACGGAGGCTCCGCCCGTGAGGCAGTCGTCGAGGCTGATGAGTCGGACGGCTCTTTCCTCCGCTACGACACTGACGTGGCGATCGTCCTCAACGTGGAGCCGGATCACCTCGACTTCTATGGGAGCTTCGACGAGGTTGAGAGAGCGTTCGTCCGCTTCGCGACCAAGGCCCGTGTGCTCGTCGTGTGCGCTGACGACCCCGGTGCCGCACGAGTGGGCAACGCGGCCGAGGAAGCGGGCGTACGCGTGATTCGCTACGGACACGACCCCGCGACAGCGGCCGTCGTCGTGACGCCGACTCGCCTGGTACGGGACGCATTCGATGCCCCGCTTGAGGTGCCCACGCCCGGCTCGCACAACCGCCTCAATGCGGCAGCCGCGTGGGCTGCGGTCGTTGAAATGGGGGCCGACCCTGTCCGTGCGGCCGCAGCGATGGCAACCTTCGGCGGCACAGGACGCCGTTTTGAGCTTCGTGGCGAAGTCGCGGGTGTGCGCGTCATCGACGATTACGCGCATCACCCGACGGAGGTCGCCGCCGTCATCTCGGCGGCTCGAGCAGCACGCGGCGGACGCCTCGTCGTCCTGTTCCAGCCCGCGCTGTTCTCACGTACCCAGGCGCTTCACAGGGAGTTCGCTCAGGCGCTGTCGATCGATGACGCCGCGATCATTCTTGCTCCGGTCCACGGTGACCGTGAGGACCCGATCCCTGGCGTTGACTCCGAGCTCATTGCCGACGGCATTGCAACGGGCAACGGCTCCACCGTTGAGCTCGCAACGTCTCTCGAGGACGCGGCGAACCGTGCGGTTGCCGCGGCCTCGCCCGGAGACGTGGTGATGACAGTTGGCTCTGGAACCGTGACGGAAGCCGCCACATGGATTCTTGACGGTCTGCGGGAGCGCTATGCCTGAGCGTCGGCCGCCGACGCCGCCTCGGGCACCGCGCCGGGCGGACGGTTCCCGGCCCGAGCAGGCACCGCGCACCTCGCAGCCACAGCGTGCGCCGCAGGCGCCGCGCACCTCGCAGCCAAAGAGAGCGCAGCAGCCGAAGCGATCTCAGGAGCCGACGCGCGCTGGGAAGCCGCCTCGCGCACAGCAGTCAGGCAAGGACGTCGCGAAGGCTCGCTCGCATGCCCCCGCGCGCGCTCAGCGCCAGCAGGTGGTGGCCTCGCGTGTGCAGGAGAGTCCCTGGGAAAAGGTGGCGCCCGATGCGGCGACGACTGGTTCGGTGTCGTTGCGCATGCAGGAACGGCTGGCGGAGCGCAAGCGGACTGAACGTCGCCGGGCGATGTCTCGTGGCGGCAAGTTTGCTGTCATCGCCGCTGCGGTCGTTGCCGTCGTGTGGGTCATTGCGGCCTCACCGCTGTTTGCGCTCGACGGCGCCAAGATCGAGCTTGCCGGTGTGAGCGGCGAGATCGATGCTGGCGAGGTGGACGCGCTCCTCGACTCTCACGTCGGCGACTCGCTCCTCACGATGAATGTGCCGCATATCGCGAATCAGCTGCGTGACATCACGGGTGTGCGGGATGCGACGGTCGAAAGGGTGTGGCCGCAAGGCCTGCGTGTGACGCTGGTGGCCCGCGATCCGGTCGCCGCGATCCCGTCCGGCGAGCAGTTTGTGCTCCTTGACGCCGATGCAGTGGAGGTCGGCACTGTGGATGCAGTGCCTGCGGGGCTGCCCGTCATGGATGTGCCGCTTGGTGATGCGCGTGTGCTCGATGCCGCGCTCGCGGTGATCCGAAGTCTTCCTGCGACAGTGCTCGAGCGGGTTGAGGGCCTCGGTGCGCACACCGAAGACTCGGTGACGTTCTCGCTTAGGGACGGGCCTCGCGTGGAGTGGGGGAGCGCGGACGATTCGGCGCTCAAGGCACAAGTGCTGACGGTGCTGCTCGACAGTGGACAAGCGCCCGCGGGAACGGTTGTCGACGTGTCGGCCCCGACCTTGCCGATCACGCGCAGCGGGGGATGAGCGGAGCCGCAATTCGTCGCGACACGCGCGCCGTTACGTCAATGCGGGACCCCGGGACCGTACCGTCAATGCAGGTCAGCTTGACATAACTCTAACCCTCAAGTTGAACGTTAAGGTTGAAGGGATCTCCCATGGCGTCACCGCAGAACTACATCACGGCGATCAAGGTCGTCGGCGTCGGCGGCGGTGGAGTCAACGCCGTCAATCGGATGATCGAGGTGGGCCTCAAGGGCGCCGAGTTCATCGCGATCAACACTGACGCGCAGGCCCTCCTCATGTCAGATGCGGACGTGAAGCTCGACATCGGTCGCGAACTGACGCGAGGTCTTGGCGCAGGCGCCGATCCCGAGGTGGGCCGCAAGGCGGCCGAGGACCACGAGGACGAGATCGCAGAGGCGCTGCGCGGAGCGGACATGGTGTTCGTCACCGCAGGCGAGGGCGGTGGCACGGGCACAGGCGGTGCGCCCGTCGTCGCACGCATCGCGCGCTCCCAGGGCGCATTGACGGTGGGTGTGGTGACTCGCCCGTTCTCCTTCGAGGGCCGTCGCCGCTCCGAGCAGGCTGAGTCGGGAATCGAACGACTTCGCGAAGAGGTCGACACTCTCATCGTCATCCCCAATGACCGGCTGCTCGACATCGACGACGCGAACCTCAGTGTGCTCGGCGCCTTCGCCGCTGCGGATCAGGTGCTGCAGGGCGGCGTCCAGGGCATCACCGACCTCATCACGACGCCCGGCCTCATCAATGTCGACTTCAACGATGTGAAGTCCGTGATGAAGGGCGCCGGAACGGCACTCATGGGTGTGAGCTCGGCTCGTGGAGATAACCGGGCGCTCGATGCGGCGGAGGGTGCCATCGCATCTCCGCTGCTTGAGGCATCGATCGAGGGTGCCCATGGCGTGCTCCTCAGCATTGCCGGTGGCTCCAATCTCGGCATCAAGGAAGTCGAGAGCGCCGCACGCCTTGTGCGCGAGGCCGCTCACCCCGAGGCCAACATCATCTTCGGAACCGTCATCGACGATGCATTGGGCGACGAGCTTCGCATCACCGTCATCGCCGCTGGCTTTGATGGCGGCCACCCGCCCGTGCGCAAGCACCCTGGTGCCCTCGGCACGGTTGACGGCGCGCAGCCGACGCCGGCGAGCCCTGCGCTCGAACCCGTCGACGCTCCGGTTGAGGTGGACGCGCTGCCCTCGTTCAGTGGTTCGGCACGTGACTCGCTCCTCGAGCAGCCGAGCGAGGTGCGTCGCGACCGCCTGCGTGAGAGCGAGCCGGCGACTGACGCAATCCAGGTGAGCCCTTCATGGGGCGACGATGACGGCCTGGACGTTCCGGACTTCCTCAAGTAGCCACATGGTTGATGCTCAACTGCCGGTCAGGGCGGTCTTCACCGATCGCGCTGGCGGCGTGAGCGTTGAGCCCTACGACACCTTCAACCTCTCCGCGGCGGTGGGTGATGACCCGCGGGCCGTCGGGACCAATCGCGACGCCCTCGCAGCGTCGATGGACGGCCCCGTCATCTTCATGCGCCCTGAGCACGGCTCGACTGTCGTGAGAGTCGACGCGTCTTTCGCCTCGTGCGACGAGCTGCCCGTGGGAGATGTGCTCGTGACGACGACGCCGGGCATCGCCGTTGCCGCCCTCGCGGGAGACTGTGTCCCGCTCCTCATGCATGACGCAGCGAGCGGAGCGGTCGTCGCCGCCCATGTGGGGCGCAAGGGCCTCGTCGCAGGAGCTGTTGACGCCAGCGTCGGCGCCCTCGACGCGTTGCGCCGGGACGCATCCGATCGCACCGGGGTGACGGCCGCGATCGGGCCCTCCATCTGTGGCCGCTGCTACGAGGTGCCGGAGGAGATGGCTGCGGACGTCGTGGCCGCGCACCCCGCCGCACGAGCCGTCACCCAGTGGGGGACGGCGGGTCTTGACGTGGGGGCCGCGGTGGCGGCCCGCCTACGTGCCCATGGCATTGCGCTCGCGCATCACGACACGCGGTGCACCTATGAGGATGCGCGCCTCTTTTCTTTTCGCCGCGATGGCGTGACCGGTCGCCACGGCGGCGTCATTCGCTGCGAAGGGCCGCCGTCGTGACCTCGCAGTGCGGCGTGTCGATACCGGAAGCGCCTCGTGCGCCCGCATACCGTTGAATCCAGCAGCAATCCCAAGGGGAGAGTGGAGACCATCATGAGCGCGATGCGCAAGGCGATGCAGTATTTCGGGTTCGAGGTCGCCGACAGGGATGACTACGACTACGACTATGCCGACGAAGAGTTGGCGCCCGTCACCAACCTTCACGATGTGTCCCACGTGCGTGAATCGCGTGAATCGCGCCCGCACACCGAGGCAGTGCGTCAGCAGCGTGCCGTCCGCCCCACGGAGCGCCAAGACCTGCGTCGTATTCAGACGATCAAGCCCCGCACCTACTCGGACGCGCGCACCATCGGTGAGGCATTCCGCCAGGGTGTCCCGGTCATCATGAACCTCACCGAGATGTCAGATGCAGACGCAAAGCGACTTGTCGACTTCTCAGCGGGTCTCACCTTCGGTCTCGCCGGCTCGATCGAGCGTGTTACTCCGGCCGTGTTCTTGCTGTCGCCTTCGCACGTCGAGATCGCCGTCGACACTGAGCAGCCCCCTGCCCGCGACTCCTTCTTCTCTGCCTGAACGCAGCGCGACAGGCTCCGCGCGAGCCTCGATTAGTCTGTACTCGTGACCTTCGCCCTCGACCTCGCTGACTTTGCGCTGCTGTTGCTCACCCTTGTGCTGCTTGGGCGTGTGGTGATGTCATGGGTGTTCGTCTACGCACGGGATTGGCGCCCGCGCGGACTCGCGGCTTTGGCGATCGAGTCCATGTATGTGGTCACTGATCCATTGATCAAGCCCATTCGCCGGGTCTTTCCGCCGATGACTCTGGGCACGTTCCGTTTCGATGTAGCGTTCATGATTGTGTTCTTCGCAGTCATCGCGCTGCGATTCTTCCTGGCTGTGTTGAGGGCGTCGCTCTGATGAAGAGCGGCGAAACGACAGGAACTCAAGTCCCCGCCGATACGTAAGGGGAATAGGTGACCATCAACCAGACCACGGCGAGCGCCACGCGCCGCCCCGAACGCGAGGAGGGATGACGCATGGCATTGCTCACCGCTGAGGACGTTCTCAACAAGGCGTTCCAGAAGACTCGGTACAGGGAAGGCTTCGACCAGGATGAGGTCGACGAGTTCCTCGACGAGGTAGCGGACACGATCGCTGCCCTCACTGCGGAGCGCGACGAGCTGCAACGACGGCTCGCCGCCGGCGGTGGTGCGCCGGTCACCGGGGCCACGCCGCAGGCGGTGCCCTCCGGTTCGCTCATCGCAGCCGCGACCGACCCCAACCCGCCGTCGGCCACGACGATGCTCGCGATGGCGCAGAAGCTTCACGATGACTACGTGCAGGCAGGGGAGGCCGAGCGCGAGAAGATCATGGACGATGCTCGTGCCAAGGCCGAGGAGATCGTGCGTCAGGCGGAGAAGGACGCGCAGCAGCGTCTCGGATCTCTCGAAGCTGAGCGTGCAGAGCTCGAACGGTCGATCGACGACCTCCGGCGCTTTGAGCGTGACTACCGCGGGCACCTGCGCAACTACCTCGAGAACCTCCTGGGAGACCTCGAGCACAGCGCGTCGAAAGGTGCGTCGGCACCGGTGAGCCAAGCCCCGTCGCCGTTCGCCGCAGCCGAGCCGATCGTCGAGACAGCACCGGCTGCTGAGCCCACGGCGGTGAACGACGCTTATCCGGTCGCAGAACAGGCACAGGTGAGCGACGTGTCCCCGACTGCAGTGAGCCCGGCTGTTGAGTCGCCAGCTGTCTCAGGTGCGACCCCTGCAGTCGACGACGCGGCCTTCACGCCCGTTGCTCAGCCCGCGGCCGCCCCCGAGCCGCAGCAGCCCGCTGGTGGAGGTGGTGGATATGGCGGCTTCCCGCCCGCGGCCGCCCCGGCCGCGTTCCCCGAGCCGGTTCAGGATGCAGGCGCCACCCAGGCATTTGATGAGTTCTCTGGCCTCGGCGCTGGTGCGCCGGCAGCCCCCGAGCAGCCCGCATTCCCGGAGCCGTTGCCGAGCTTTGCGCCCGTCACCGACTCCAACGCCTACGCTCAGCCTGCACAGGATGGCAGCGGCGCGATCGCGCAGCCGCCAGCCGAAGCTCCGCAGGAAGGCGAAGCGGACGAGATGCCTCGCTGGAACTTCTAGGAATGACGCGCGCGAGCGCCGCGTTGGGAGTACGACTCCTGGCGCGGCGCTTTGCTTTGCTCCGCGCAGGAGACTAATCTCCTTCCGATACCCCGAGTGAGGACCAGATGACGAGCACTGAAGTTCCCATCGTCAAGGTGGACGCAGCGAGCCTCAAGGCCGCTGACGCGAAGGCTGTTGCTGTGCGCGAGGGTGAGAGCCCCTGGACCCTCTCCGAGCTGCGCGACGTTGTCAAGACGCTGAACGAGGACGTCGAGCGCCTCGTTGAGGAGTACCGCGCAAACGAGACTGACCTCGTCGACCTTCTCAACACGTCGGATGGTTCCGGCGATGACCAGGCTGACGCCGGTTCAACCGCTCTTGAGCGTGAACAAGAGATGTCGATCGTCAACAACACGCGCGAGATGCTGCAGGAGTCCGTTGACGCGTTGCGCCGCATCCAGAACCACACGTACGGCGTGTGCATGTCGTGCAACGAGGGCATTGCGAAGGCGCGCCTTCAAGCGTTCCCACGCGCCACACACTGCGTCACGTGCAAACAGCGCGAGGAGCGTCGTTGACCGTGCGGCCGGCGATCTGGCTGGCCGCAGTTCTCGTCATCGCAGTCGATCTCTTCACCAAGCAGTGGGCGCTTGACGCGCTTGTCGCCGGTGAGAAGCACGAGCTCATCGGTGATCTCATCTCGATTCAGCTGGTCTTCAACTCAGGCGCTGCGTTCTCGCTCGGTGGCAACCACACCTGGGTGCTCACGCTCATCGCAGTGGCGGTGACCGTTGGCATCGTGTGGGCCGCGCGCCAGGCGCAGACCCGCTGGGCGGTGCTCCTTGCAGGGTTCGCGCTCGGCGGCGCCGTGGGCAACCTCATCGACCGCTTGTTCCGTGAGCCTGGCTTCGGACACGGCCACGTTGTTGACTTCATCAACTATGGCGACTACTTCGTCGGCAACGTCGCAGACATCGCGATCGTGGGCGCGGCGATCGCTTTCATGATCCTCAGCGTGACGAACCGCCACCTCCTCACGGGAACGAAAGAAAAGTGAGCGAGACGCGCTACCTGCCGGTGCCCGACGCATTGGTGGGCCAGCGTGCGGACGTCGCCTTGGCGAGGATGCTGGGGCTGAGCAGGTCAAAGGCCGCCGATGTGCTGAGCGCAGGGGGCGTCATGCTCGACGGCGTCGTCCTTGGCAAGTCGGATGCACTGCACGACGGCATGCTCATCGTCGATCTGCCCGACGAACGCGCAGCTGCGCCTGAGCCGCCGATTCCCGGCGGCCTGCGGATCGTTCACGAGGACTCGGACATCGTTGTCATCGACAAGCCCGTCGGGGTTGCCGCGCATGCCTCCGTCGGCTGGACCGGGCCCACGGTGACCGGTGGCCTCGCCGCTGCCGGCATCACGGTTGCGCCCGTGGGAGCGGCTGAACGCCAGGGCATCGTTCACCGGCTCGACGTGGGCACGTCGGGCCTCATGGTGGTCGCGAAGAGCGCACCCGCGTACTCCGCGCTCAAGCGGGCATTCAAGGAGCGCACAGTCGAGAAGGTGTATCACGCGATCGCCCAGGGGCACGTGGAGCCGACTGAGGGCACCATTGACGCGCCGATCGGCCGTCACCCCACCGCCGACTACAAGTTTGCTGTGATCGAAGGCGGCAGGCCGTCGATCACCCACTACGCGGTGCTCGAGATGATGCCGGGCGCGTCTCTTGTCGAGGTCCATCTTGAGACGGGCCGCACTCACCAGATCCGCGTCCACATGCAGGCGATCCGCCACCCGCTTGTCGGTGACGTCACCTACGGTGCCGACCCGGTGCTCGCCAAGAAGCTAGGTCTCGCGCGGCAGTGGTTGCACGCGCGCGAGCTGGCGTTCGAGCACCCGACGATGGGCCGGCTTGTGCGCTTCGCGTCGGAATACCCGCAGGATCTCGCCGATGCTCTGGAGGCCTTACGCGGCTGAGGTCGCCTTCAGCGGCTCGAGACGGCCGTCTTCCATCCGCAGGACGCGGTGGCAGTGGTGGAGCACATCGTGGTCGTGAGTGACCATGAGGGTGGCCACGTTGTTGTGCTCGGCCTCGTTGCGAAGCAGCTCGACAACTTCCTGGCTGCGCTGACGGTCGAGCGCCGAGGTGGGCTCGTCGACGAGGAGCAGTGACGGCGAGTTGACGAGCGCGCGGGCGATGCCGACACGCTGCTTCTCTCCACCGGACAGTTCGTGGGGGCGACGGTTCACCTTGTGCGCCATGCCGACCTGTTCAAGGAGCGGCATCGGGTCAAAGCCACGGCGTCCCGAGAGTCGGTAGACGAGGCGGAGCTGGTCGCCGACGGTGAGCGCGGGCACGAGGTTGCCGCTTTGGAAGACGAAGCCTATGTCCTTGAGGCGGAAGCGGGTCGCGGCCGAGCGGGACAGTTCAGCAAGGTCCTGTCCGTGGACGCGCACGATTCCGGACGTGGGCGACGTGAGTGCGCCCGCCACAGCGAGCAGGCTTGACTTGCCGGAGCCCGAGGGGCCGACCACGGCGACGAACTCGCCGCCGTCAACGGTGAGGTTGACGTTGTCGAGGGCGCGAACGAGGTTCTCGCCGTCACCGAGTTCGAGGGTGACGTCGGCCATCTCGATGCCAGCGGCGGTTTCCTGCGTCGTGGGGGAGTTCGTGGTCATCGCTGGCCTCCAAGCGCGGCAAGGGGGTCGATTCGGACGATGCGGCCCACGGCGATCGCCGCGCCGATCAGTCCGAGCACGACCATGGCAGTCAGTGCAGTGAGGACGGGGGTCATCTCGAGCGCGAAGGGCACTGCGGCCGGCATCGTCGCGGCCATGCCCATGCCTGCGAGGAGTCCGACGCCGGCGAAGGTGACGAGGATGGCGGCGGCCTGGATGACACCGTCGCGCAGGAGGAAGCCCGTGGGCGCGCCGATCGCGCGCAATACGGCGATCTCGTGCTGGCGTTGAACGGTCCACACCGTGAAGAAGGCGCCGATGACGAGCGCGGTGATGACGTAGAGGAACACCTGGATGAGGACGATCGTCGTCGTCTCGGCGGTGTAGCCAGGAGAGGCGCCGAATGACGTGGTGAGGTCACGAGTGACCGTGCCTGCTGCGGCGTCGGCTGCGGCAACGTCGACCTGTGACAGGGAGTCACCCTCCGCCTTGAGCGCAATCGCGCTGGCGATGTTGTGCGTGACGGTCGCGACATCAGCCTCGGTCACAGGTCCAGGCGCTTCGAGCGCCATCGACAGGAACTGCCACGTGGGCAGCGGCACATATCCCACGTTGACGTGGCCAAAGGTGTCCTGGCCGGTGGTGAAGCCGATGACGCGCAACTCAGTGCCGACGCGGTCAAGCGTGAGCACATCGCCCACCTTGACGCCGTCCTCTTCCGCGCTTGCCGACAGGACGACGCCATCGAGCGGGCCGAGCTCTTCTCCTTCGCCCGTCTTGGGAGCGAGGAAGCCCTCCGGGTCGACGCCGAAGAGAGTGACGTCGACGGCGAGGCCGTCTTGGTTGTGCGTGTTGACGATCGACAGGCCCATGAGGGTGGCGTCCTCGATGCCATCGCGCTCGCTCCACAGCTCGAGTTGCTCCCCGTCGACGACGGAACGGGTGAAGGCGCTGTCGAGCTGGGTGCCTTCGGAGAACGCAAATGCGGTGACGGGAAGGCGCTTGAGGCCGGACACGCCGTCATTGACGAGACCGCTCGAGAGGCCGGACAGCATGACCGTCAACAGGCTCAGCAAGAAGATGACGATGCCGAGGAGGACGAGCCTGCCGCGTTGGAATACGAGCGTGCGAAGGGCGAGGAACATGCTCCACCTTGATTGAGGGGGTCAACGCGCCGAGACACGCGCGCTGAAAGACTTACCAACACTATGTCGACAAAAACGTCGGCGCAAATCAGTGCGTTGTCGCGTCAAGCCGCGCGGTCACCATCGACATGATCGCGTCGACGACGTCGGCGCGGTCCTGACCCGACTCCACAAGACGGGCAGCCGTCAGCACCATCGAGTTGATGAGTTCGCCTGTGACGGCGGGAATGGGGTCGCCTGCGGCTGTCAGCGCCTGCTCGAGCGGCTCGGCAAGCCGTCTGTGGAACTGGTCCGAGTGGGGGCCCATGTGCTCTGCGTCGGTGACGCGCATGAGTGTGAGGGCGAGCGCGTGCTCGCCGTCGACGACGAGGGCGATGTTCTCCGACACATACGCGTGGACCACCTCAAGCGGAGTCGCAGCGGCGGCAAAAGCGCGGGTGAAGCGGTCCTCCCAACGAGGGAAGGTCTGTGCCGTCACTGCCTCGAGGAGGTCCTCACGCGAGGAGAAGTAGTGATAGACCGCCGAACGAGAGATGCCAGCGCGGGCGCCCACGTCGCCGAGGCTCGGCGCTTGCCCGGGGTGCTCACGCAGCAGCTCCGTCGCAGCGGCGAGCAGGGCAGCCCTGCGCTGTGCGCGGTGCTCGACCACGGTGGCGGCATCGATCTTGGGCACCAGTCCTCCTTGCTCGGCGAGGGCCCAGCGGGTTATCGAGTGGACCTTACCCCTCAGCGAGGTGAAGCGCCGTCACTGAGCGATTGCGGCGAGAGCCGTGCGGATGCGCTTGTCCGAGATGGGGCCATCCGTGCCGAGGTGCTGTGCAAAGAGTGAGACGCGGTACTCCTCAATCATCCAACGCACGTTCTCGAGCGCCGCCTCGCGTGCGGCGTCGGGCCGATTGGCCGCGTGGGCCGCGCGCGCTGACTCGTACGCCGAGACCACCTCGGAGACGCGCCATGCGAGTTCGGTGTCGCGCCCTGGGTTCTGAGCGGCCTTGTCGAGACGGGCCGACGCCGCCTTGAGGTAGCGCACGAGGTGGCGGAGTCGTTCGGGTGGGGTGTGGGCGATGAATCCAGGGCCCACGAGTGCGGCGGTCTGGGCTCTGATCTGCGACAGCGTTTGAAGGAGTGCCATCGACGTCGAGGCCCGCACCTGCGTGTCAAGGGCCCGTGCGGCCTCAAGCACGGGCAAGAGCGCCGTGACGTACGCGTAGACGCTGTCTTCAATGCGCGTGCGGACCTTCTCGCGAGCGGATGCGTACGAATCGGCATCACGAATGTGAGCCGCATCCGCAATGAGGGAGCGCACGGCGGCGACCTGAAGGTCCGCGACGAGCGCCTCAGTTGAGGCATAAGAGGACGAGGCGAGCACGAGTGCCTCGGTGCCGCTCCAGCGGCTCGTGATGCGCTTGACCTGGAGCCCCGCGTCGAGAGCGAGCAACCGGGTCACTCCGCGCGCGTGTGCGGCATCGCGACCGTGTTCGGACGGCAAGATGCGCAAGGCCGCGCTCGCTTTGACCCCGTCGCCCTCTTCCACGATCGCGGGATAGCCGCGCACGATGACGCCCCCGCCCACATCGGTTTCGACGACCGAGGCAAGCACCCGCGCGGCCGGGGCGGATGGCCACGTGGTGAGCCCCGCCTCCTCCACAAGCGCTCCCGCACGCGCGGCCGCGACAGAGGCGGGAGAGGGGGCAGCGTCGGCCGGTTTGGGGGAGGTGGCGGAGGTGACGGCGCGGCGCACGGCCGCTTTCGATTGCGGCGCGAGCGCGCGCTGAAGCGCAAGCAGAGAGGTTGACTCATCGATGACGCGTTCACGCTTGCCCACGTGCTCGACAGCCCTGAAAGTGATGCGTACATGGGAAGGCAGGCGATCCTCCACGCCATCCCACGCGTCCGCCGGGATCGTCACGTCTCGAAGATGGCGCACAGCCCGGGTGAAGGCGTCACGGAAGGGCTCGCTGCCTTCTCCCGACAGTGCGCGCTCTTCCCACTGCGGCCCATTCGCGGTGAGCCACGCGACGATGTCGCGGGCAGCGTCGGGCGCGGGCACCAGCAGGCGCCGCACTGCCTTGGGCAGCGCCTTGATCGTCGCTGTCGTGAGGTCGTGAAGCAGGCCTGGAACAAGCCAGTCGAAGCCGTCGGGCACCACGCGTGGCAACACCGCGAGCGGGATGTGAACAGTGATGCCGTCGGCATCGGCCCCGGGTTCGAACTGGTAGGTGAGGGGCAGGCGCAGGTCGCCCTGCGGCCACGTGTCGGGGAAGAGCGACGGGTCGACCGTCGGGGCATCGGGGAGCACGTCCTCGCGAGACAGCGTGAGAAGGTCGGGGTCGGTGCGCCGCGCTTCCTTCCACCAGCGGTCGAAATGCTGGGTCGAGATGACGTGCTCGGGAATGCGCTCGTCGTAGAAGTCGAACACGTCGTCGTCCGTGGCGACAAGCCCAGGAGTGCGCTGGCGTGCCTGCAGCTCCTCCGCATCGGCAAGCGCCCGTTGATTCGCCTTCCAGAACGCATGATGTGTGCGCCATTCGCCCTGGACGAGGGCGTGGCGGATGAACAGATCGCGAGCCTCCTCGCGATTGATGCGCCCCCACAACACCTGCCGGTCCGTCACGATCGGCACCCCATAGAGGGTGACGCGTTCAGTTGCCACGGCCGCACCCTTTGACGCTGACCAGCGCGGCTCGGCGTACTGGCGCTTTGCGAGATCACCCGCAAGCTCCTCGACCCAGGCAGGGTCGATACGGGCGACGCCACGCGCCCACAGGCGGTTCGTCTCGACGAGCTCGGCCGCCATGACAAACTCCGGCGGCTTCTTCGACAGGGGAGAGCTCGGCTGGATGGCGAAGCGGGAGCCGCGCGTGCCGAGGTATTCGTTCGACGAGCGCTTGCGGGCCTTTCGGATCGCAGCCTGGCGAGCCTCTCCGCGCAGGTGCGTGAAGTCGGAGGCGCGCACTTCGACTGCCTCTTGCTGGCCGATCTGCGTGAGCAGGCCCGCGAGAACGGCGCGGTGCACCGCATCCTCGTCCCACGCATGGTGAATCGATGTGCCCTCGCCCTCGATGGGTTCGAGGCGGCGCGGCTTGACCGAGATGCCGATCTGTTTGGCAGCCTGACGCAGCTGCTGGACGAGGTCCTGCCACTCGCGCATGCGCAGGTAGTGAATGAACTCGGCGCGCACCCGCTTGCGGAAGGCGGTGCCGGACAGCTCCTTCTGGAGCGAACGCAGGTACGACCACATGTTGAGGTAGGCGAGCAGATCCGAGCTCGGTGTCATGAAGCGACGGTGAAGGAGGTCCGCCTCGTCCCGACGCTCTTGTGGGCGTTCGCGGGTGTCCTGGATCGACAGCGCCGCTGCGATGATCGTCGCTTCATATGCGACCCCGCGCTTCGCGCCTTCGATGATCATGCGGGCTTGGCGCGGGTCGATGGGGAGGCGGGCGATCTTGCGGCCCACGTCGGTGAGCTGCGTCCGACCGCCCTTCTGCGTGACAGCACCCAGGTCGGACAGAAGCTGCAGGCCGTCGCGAATCGATCGTGTATCCGGCGGTTCGATGAAGGGGAAGGACGCGACATCGTCAGCGGAAGAGACGACGCCTACAGAGATCATCTGGAGGAGCACCGAGGCGAGCGATGTGCGCAGGATTTCCGGTTCCGTGAAGGCCGGACGACCCTCGAAGTCCTCGCGCGAATACAGGCGAATCGCGATGCCGTCCGCGAGTCGGCCCGCGCGGCCCGCACGCTGATTCGCGCTTGCCTGAGACACAGGCTCGATCGGCAGGCGCTGGACCTTGGTCGCCTTCGAATAGCGGCTGACACGTGCGGTGCCAGGGTCCACCACGTAGTGGATCCCAGGCACGGTGAGGGACGTCTCTGCCACATTTGTCGCGAGCACGATACGGCGGGTGCCGTGACGTTCGAAGACCCGGTGCTGCTCCGCCGCGCTGAGGCGGCTGTACAAGGGAAGCAGCTCAACGGCCCGCGGGTGCTTGAGATCCCTCACGCGTGGGCCGAGATGCCCAGCCAGCGCGTCGGCCGCATCTCGGATCTCTCGTTCGCCGCTCAAGAAGACGAGGATGTCGCCCGGACCTTCCGCCATCAGCTCGTCGCACGCCGCGACGATTCCGCTTGAGAGGTCATGATCGTCGTCCTTGCTGTCTCCGCTGAGGGGCCGGTAGCGAATCTCAACGGGGTATGTGCGGCCCGTGACCTCGACGACGGGGGCGAGTGCGGCGTCGGCGTCATCCGGGTCTGCGGGGCCGCCGGGGGCGAAGTGACGAGCGAAGCGCTCCGTGTCGATCGTGGCCGACGTGATGATGACCTTGAGGTCAGGGCGGCGGGGGAGGAGGCGCGTGAGATAGCCGAGCAGCACGTCGATGTTGAGGGAGCGCTCGTGGGCCTCGTCGATGATGAGGGTGTCGTAGGCGCGCAGGTCCGGGTCGCGCTGGATCTGGGCAAGCAGGATGCCATCCGTCATCACCTTGACGAGAGTGTGATCGCTTGATTCGTCGATGAATCGCACCTGGTAACCGACGACATCGCCGAGCCTGGTGCCGAGTTCTTCCGCGATTCTCTCCGCGACAGAGCGAGCGGCGATGCGGCGGGGCTGGGTGTGGCCGATCTGTCCCGCACGGCCCCGACCGAGCTCAAGCGCGATCTTGGGAAGCTGCGTGGTCTTTCCAGAACCCGTCTCGCCCGCGACGATCACCACCTGGTGCTCGGCGATCGCGCGCGCGATGTCCTCTCGGCGTGCGCTGACGGGAAGCTCGACGGGATAGGTGATGGGTGGCAGGGTCACCGCCTTACGCGCCGCGCGGGCGCGCTGGGAAGGACGGGCGGTGGAGGTCACCGCACTATTGTACCTGTGCCGATGAGTCGGTGTGTCGGCGTGTCGCGCGCCGCGCCACGTGGGGCCGTCCGGTGCGTCAGAGGAGCGGCCTAGAATCATCGACATGTCGCGAGACTTCGTCCACCTCCATGAGCACACGGAGTACTCGATGCTTGACGGCGCCGCCCGCATCGGCGACCTCATGAAGAAGCACCCATGGCCCAGGCCCCGAGGGCCGAGGCCAGGCTGGGGCCGTTGCCGAGGGAG
>CAZRHL010000002.1:36870-42665 GCA_964600005.1 uncultured Demequinaceae bacterium | reverse complement strand
CCGTCGACAAGCACGAAGAGCAGGAGCTTGAAGGGAAGCGACACCATGACGGGCGGGAGCATCATCATTCCCATTGACATCAGCGCACCCGAGGTGACGAGGTCGATGACGAGGAACGGCACAAAGATGACGAAGCCGATGATGAAGGCGCTGCGCAGCTCGGAGAGCATGAAGGCCGGCATCAGCGTGGTCATCGACACATCGGCCTGATCGATCGGGTTGTCCGCGGCGGCCGCACGGCTCATCAGTGCGATATCGGATTCGCGAGTGTGCGCGAACATGAACTCTCTCAGCGGCTCGATCGCCGCTGCGAGACCGTCCGAGAAGCTGACGTCACCGTTGAGGTACGGCTGCAAGCCCACCTCGTTCATGTCGCCAAAGACCGGGCCCATGATGAACAGCGACAGGAACAGCGCGAGACCAGCGAGCACCTGGGTGGGCGGGGTGCCCTGGAGGCCGAGCGCGTTACGCGTCATCGCGAGGACGACAAAGATCTTGGTGAAGCTCGTCGTCATGAGCAGCAGCGACGGCGCCACCGACAGCAACGTGATCGCGAGCAGGACGACGATCGAGCTAGACGGCGTGCCGTCAACGCCGTAGATATCCACCGAGACGCCGCTCTCAGGCGTCAAAGGCACACCGATGGGGGGTGTCGGGTCGACAGGTGCTTCCGGGTCGGTGGGGCCGATAGCTGCGGCCGCCGGACCCGCGCCTGCCAGGACAGCGGCGACGCCAAGCGCGAGAACGATCAGGCTAGATCGCACCCACCTGGCCCCGCGCTGACGCCGGAGCGTGACGGGGTTCATGAACGACGAGTGGTCCATTCTTGCGCCGCCACCACCGCCTTGCGCCACGTGCTGGGCGCAAGGATCGATCCGTCGAGGGGTGAGCGGTGCCGTTGGGCGTCGGCCGTCCGGGCCGACGTCGAACGGATATGGACGGGCGCGCTTGCACGCGCCTTCACCTCGGTGTCGAGGTGGACAGACTCAACAGCGTTGGCGCCGGTGAGCTCGATGAGTTCGCGATCGAGGTCGATGCGCGTGGCAGGAGCCGCGAGCTCGTCCTCTTCCAGGGGAATGTCGCCGCCGTCGTGCAAGAGGTTGACGCCCTGCTCGCCATAACCGATGACGAGGCGACGGCCCGACGCTTCGATGACAGCAACACCAGCCTTGCCGCCAAGCTGCTGGCGGCCAACGATGACGAGCGCCTCGCGGCGACGACGCCGCAGCGTCGTCGTGGCCTGCATGCGGCGGCCAAGCCACCACAGCAAGCCAAGCACGGCGGCCAACGACAGGCCGACGCGCGCCACGAGGAGGATGGTGTCCATGCTTACTGGCCACCATCCGGTGCGACGATCTCCGAGATGCGGATGCCGTAGTCCTCATCGACGACAACCACTTCGCCGCGGGCGACGAGACGGCCGTTCACCATCACATCAGCCGGGGCGCCGGCGGCGCGATCAAGCTCGAGAACGGTGCCGGGGACGAGGTCAAGGACCTGGCGCATCGGCAAGCGGGTGCGACCGATCTCGGCGGTGAGAACAAGCTCAACGTCGTGGAGCAGACGCATGCGCGCACGGTCAGTGGCCTCGTCAACAGGCGTGGCCGCCGCGGGCGCCGCGGCCGCGGGCTGGGGGATCTGGTTGGCCCGCACGCGGATGCCAAACCATGCCTCGGCAGTGCCGGTGGCGGACAGCAGCGTGAAGGCTTCGATGTCGGGGTCGTCGAAGGTGTCGCCGACGGCGGTCACCTGCGCGGTGTCGAGCACACCCGCGCCCAGAGTGGCCGACGCTGCATCGAGGGCCGGGCGCAGAGCGTCGGCCGCCGAGACCTCTTCGCCTGCTCCGGCGAGGGCCTCGGCAATCGCGTCGTGGGCGACCACGACGAGGTCGGCGCTCGTCGCGCCAACGAAGTGCGCCCGCACGGCGAGCGCTCCTGCGTCAGGCGCGGTTGCGGCATCGAAAGGCGCCACAGTGAGCGGCGTCGCCGTGGGCAACAGGGCTGCCAACTGCTCGGCAGCTGCCTGCGCGGTGCTGGTCGTGGTGGTCATGCTTCCTCCTCCGTGGAGACGACGAGACAGGCGATGCGGGTGCCGTTGGCGCCAATTGCTGCATGGCCCAAGGTGACGTCGCCGACGACGATGTCGAGCGGGCGGTCGGCGGGGTGACCGAGAGGGATCACCGTGCCCACCTGAAGTTCTGAGATCTGGACGGCGCTCATCGTGCGGCCGGCAAAGCGGACCGACACCGGCATCGGCACCTCGGTGAGGCGAGCGGCGAGCTGGCGTGATGCGGCGTCGTGCTCTTCCTGTTCTTCGACGGTCCGGCCAGCGACCTCGTCGCCGCTGCGCATGACAGCGAGCACGGGCTCGGCGATCATCATGAGCGTGATGGGAGCGGTGACAGGACCCACGCGCATCTCGAAGTCGCCGACGATGACGGGCTCGCCCGCGTTGACAAGCTGGATGAAGCCCGGGTTGTACTTGACGGAGCGCACCTCGTACGTGACCGGGCCGATCGAGTTCATCGCGTACGACAGTTCCGAGCACGCGAGGTCGAGCATGTCGCCCATCAGCTTGAGCTCGATCTCCGTCAGTTCACGGAAAGGCATGTTGAGATCACTCGCGGGGCCGCCCAAAAGGCAGTCGATGATCGTCATCGTCGCGTTCGTGGGGATCTGCAGGAGCAGGGGGGAGCGGCTCGGGTCCGCCATCAGGACGACGGCGGTCGTCGAGGTCGGCAAAGACTGAATGTGGTCGTCGTAGGTCTTGAGGTCGACGCCTTCGAGGGTGACGGTGGTGAGCGCGCCAAGGCGCGAGCTGAGCAGAGTGCCCCATTGACGGGCGAACGTCTGGAAAGAGACCTCCAACATGCGCGCGTGCTCGCGCGTCAGCGTCATCGGCTGGCGGAAGTCATAGCTTTCCGGCACGCCAGAGCCGCGCTTGCGTCGCGAAGTTGCCCGTCCTGTCACGCCGGGCCCATCGTCGCCGACGCGTCGCGAGTGAAGGATTCCGGCCCACCCAGCGCCACGCGCGTGCGTGGCGTGTGAGAAATGCCTCTCGCGCGCTTGCGCTACTGCGTCACGAAGTCGGTGTAGTACACCCCCACCACTTGCTCGTCGTACAGGTCCTTCAGCGTGGCAGTCAGCTGCGCCTTCAGCGCCTCACGAGTCTTCAGGTCAGCCAACTCCTCCGTCGACCGACCCGAGAACAATGCGATGGCCGCGTCGAGCGCTTGAGCCGAGTTGACGGCGATTCCGTCCTTTCCAGCGTCGGCCGTCAACTGGAGACCGAGACCAAGGCGAAGGTAGTGACCGCCCTCAAGGTTGATCGAGATCGGCTCGACGACGAGCACCTCGCCGAGCTTGTACTCGGCCTCGCCGCCAACTGCTGCGGCACCCTCGTCTCCCGAGGTGCCGGGACCCATGAGGAACCAATAGCCGGCAACCGCCGCGACAACGATGAGAACACCGAGGAGGCGAAAGACCTTGCCCTTGCCGGAGCCCTTGTCGTTCTTGCCCTTCTTGCCGAGCTTCTCGCCTTCAGGTTCCTGAGCCGCCGGTGACGGCCGCGACCCGATCGTGGGGCCGCCCGATGGCCCGATGCGCGTACCCGTGGTGGTCATAGCGTCTCTCCTTGTTCTGCCGCCCGTGCTGCTTCGATCTGCGCATGCAGCTGCTCTTGCGTCAGGCTGCCGTCGCGAAGTGCCTGGGCGATCTTCGGCAGCAGCGCACGCACCTCCTCCGATGCGTCTGAACGAATGACGATGTCGACGCGGCGGTTCTGCGCAAGCGCCTCGTCCGACATGCCTGAGGCGTACGGCCGCGCGTCGCCGTAACCCGTTGCCGAGATGGCCGGCCCTGCGATGCCGCCCACCTCGACAAAGCGTCGGAGCACCTGTGTGGCGCGAGCCGACGAGAGCTCCCAGTTGGTCGCGAAGTTCTGCGAGGGCAGCACGTTCGCGTGGCCTTCGATGGAGATCTGGCGCGACTGATTGCGCAGCGGGCCGGACAGGGTGTCGATCACTTGGTTTGCGACACCCGTGAGGGCCGCCGTGTCCGGTGCGAAGAACACATCCGAGCCGACAAGGCCCACCACGAGTCCGCGCTCATCGACGAGGAAGGTGACATTGCTGTCGAGACCTTGCGCCTGCAGGGTCTCGAGAAGCGTCGTCTGAATATCAACGAGCTGCTCGTACTCCTGAGCCGCTTCGAGGAACGTGATCGTCTCTTCCGACATCTGGACGTCGGGGTTGAGCATCTCGGCCGTGTCACCGGCGACACCTGAGAAGTCGGGAGCGATCTGGAAGGTCTCAAGGCCGTTGAGGGGGCCCGACGAGCCGACGATCGGGGCGGTCACCACCCGGTTGCCGAAGCCGCGAGCAAGCGACTCACGCAGCTGCTCGTACTTGGTCGAGTCCACAGCCGAGATTGCGTACATGACGATGAAGAGCGCGACGAGCACGGTCATCATGTCGGCATAGGACACGGCCCAGCGCTCGTGGTTGTCGTGCTCCTCCACGTTTCTCTTGCGGCGAGGCCGCGTTGCCACCTGGGTCACGCCGCCTCCCGCGTGTCCTTCGTCTGGTCAGCAACCAGCGAACGCAAGCGAGCGCCGACGACGCGGGGGTTCGCCCCCGCCTGGATGGCGAGCAGGCCCTCCATCGCGAGTTCCATCTGCGCGGACTCCAACTCGGAGATCCGCTTGACGCGGCCAGCAATGGGCAGCCAGATGACGTTGGCGGACAGCAGGCCCCACAGAGTCGCGACAAAGGCCGCGGCGATCATGTGGCCGATCGACGAGGGATCAGCGAGGTTCTCGAGCACGTGGACCAAGGACACGACGGTGCCGATGATGCCGATCGTGGGCGCGAAGCCGCCCATATCAGTGAAGAGCTTCGCGATGGTGCGGTCGCGAGCGATCTTCGCGTCGATGCGCGCCTCCATCATGGCGCGCAGGTCCTCGGGGTCGGTGCCGTCGATCGCTGACTGCAGGCCGTCCTTGAGGAAGTCGTCGTCGATGTCCTTCGAGGCGTCTTCCAATGCGAGCAGGCCCTCGCGGCGAGCCCGGTCTGCGAGCGACACCACGGTGTCAACAGTCTCGTTGAGGTCCGTGTGCTTGTAGAAGAGGAACTTCGACAGGTTCTTGAAGGCGGTCGTGAAGTCCTTGACGGTGGTGGTGGCAAGGCCCGCACCGATCGTGCCGCCGATGACGAGCATCATGGGCGCCGGCAGGATGACCGACATGGGCGTGGAGCCCTCCAAGAAGATGGCAGCGATGATCGCGATGAACGCGATGCCGATGCCGATGAGTGACGCGATATCCATCAGTCAGCCTCCGGTGCCACCGAGAGGTGCGGGGCGACAGACGGCAATCCGGTCACAGTCGCGAGCACTGTCTCTTCTTCAGAGTTGGCGACATCGATTGCCTTGGCCACCACGGAAGCGCGGTGTTCGATGACGAGATCTGCGATGTCCTCGATGGTCTGTGTCACCAAGTACTTGGTGCCGTCGACCAGAGTGACGATCGTGTCCGGCGTGGATTCCACCCGCTCGATGAGGTCAGGGTTGACCGCGAAGCGCTGACCATTAAGGCGCGTCAGAATAATCACGGTTCACCATCCCTGGCATACATCTGGGGCCCGTCCGTGAGCCCGTTGTCCTCTTCTCCATCGGCGGCAGACGCCCGAGTGTGAGTCAAGCGCGCACAAATCGCCCCCCTCCCGAAGTGGTAGACCACCTCTTCGCATACGCCACGTGCCGTGCGCTAGTGGTAAGTGGCCTCTTGGCGCGCTCCAA
>CAZRHL010000002.1:0-36770 GCA_964600005.1 uncultured Demequinaceae bacterium | reverse complement strand
CCAGGTGGTAGATCACCTCTTCGGGCTCGCGGATCGCGCGGACCACATGCAGCCACCAGGCCCGCCGGACGGAACCAGGCCGCACGCATGCCGGACACCAGCGATGGCGCGCGATCACGCCCACGAACGAGAGGTAGGCCACCACTAGGGCGCGCGGACACGCGCGTCCGAAGAGGTGGCCTACCACCAAGGTGCGCGAAGGGCCGGACTCCCGCCCGAGGAGTCCGGCCCATGGCCGAGCGCGCTTCCTGCACCGCCGCCCGATATGCGCTGCCCGAAGGCGCATGGCGGACGCAGGCCGCGGGAGATCCCGCTAGCGCTTGAGGTTGACGAGCTCCTGAAGGACCTCGTCAGAGGTGGTGATCACGCGCGAGTTCGCCTGGAAACCGCGCTGCGCCACAATCAGGTTGGTGAACTCAGCCGAAAGGTCGACGTTGGACATTTCGAGTGAGCCACCCGAGAGCACACCCCGTCCGCCCGTGCCAGCGGCGCCAACCTGCGCGTCACCAGAGTTCACCGTGGGCTCGTACAGCGAGGAACCGACCTTTGACAGACCGGGCGGGTTCGAGAAGTTGGCAAGGGCCACGCGACCGATGGCCTGCTTGAGCCCGTTCGAGAACGAACCGATGAGCGTGCCGTCCGAGTTGATCGCAAAGGACTGCAAGCTGCCGGCGGAGCGACCATTCTGACCGTTGGCTGCCACCGTCTCAAGACCCGCGAAGCCCGTGAGCGACGAGAAGTCGACGGTGAGTGCCGACAGCCCCGCAGCCGCGTCCGCAGGCATTGCGGCAAACGTGAGCGTGTCGATCGAGCCGTCAGTGTTGAAGGTCAGCGTGCCGGTTTGAGCCGAGGTGGTGCCGGTGACAGCTGCTGAGATGTTCCAACCGGTCGCGGTGCGCGTGAAGGAAACCTCCATGCTGCGCGGTTCACCCGTGGCGTCGTAGACGTCGATCTGACGGTTCAGCACGGCGCCTACTTCAGCGTCGTAAGGCAGGTTGCCTTCGAACGTCGCGGTGGTCGTCGCACGCGCACCCATGAGGGTCGACACCGGCAGGCGCAGGTCCGTGAGCATCGAGTTGAGGTCGATGTTGCCCGATGCGTCGGCCGCCCAACCCTGGACAAGACCGCCGTCGGGGGTGACGAGCTGGCCAAGAGCGTCGAACGAGAACGCACCAGCACGCGAGTACAGCTGCTGGCCGCCCTTGTTGATGACAAAGAAGCCGTCGCCGGAGATCATCATGTCGGTCTGGCGGTTGGTGAGCTGGGCCGCGCCCTGCTGGAAGTTGGTGGTGACACCGGCCACCTTCACGCCAAGGCCAACCTGTGCGGGGTTGGTACCACCGATGCCTTCCTGAGCGGCACCCGCGTTGGTCAGCACCTGGGACAGGGTGTCCTGGAACTGCACCTGGGCGGCCTTGTAACCGGCGGTGTTGACGTTGGCGATGTTGTTGCCGGTGACGTCAAGCATGGTCTGGTGGGCGCGCAGTCCGGAGATGCCGGAGAAGAGCGAACGTAGCATTGCGAATCTTCCTAACTGTGTGGGACTCAGGCGCCCTGACGCGCCACGGACAGGATGTGATCAAGGGCAACATCCGTGTCGCCCACCTTGATTGAAGGAACCTCGTTCGCGAACGAAGCCCCAGTCGCGATGCCGGAGATCACTTCACCTTCGGCATCGACATAGCTCACGTCTTGGCCGACCATGTTGAGGGCGGCCATCCGCATCGTGAGTGCGAACTGTTCACGGGAGACTTCTCCCATGTTGGTGATCTGCTCCAGCTGAGCGAGTGACGTCTGCTGGGCCATCATCTGGTTGGTGTCCATCGGTGAGCTCGGATCCTGGTTGCGCAGCTGCGCGACGAGCAGAGCCATGAACACCTCGGAGTCGAGAGTCTGCTTGGGGGCACGCGTCGGCGCGGTGCCGGCGTACATGCCGCTGGCGGCCGCTGCGGCGGGGTTGACCGTCATAGTTCCTCCTACAGGTCGACGTCGATCGCGCCGGTGTGGGCGCTGCGGCTAGTGGTCGGGGATGCGGCCGACGCTCCAGTTGCGGAGTCCGTCGAGCCCGCCGGGGCTGCGGTGCGGCCGGGGCGGTGACCGAAGTCGCTCGCATCGCCAAGTGCTGACTGCTGGCGGCCGTCGGCGTTGGACTCGGCGCCAAGGTCGAGACGCGAGTCGAGACCGGCACCGGCGAGGTCGCGCCGCAGGTCGGGAAGTGCCGCGCGCAGGGCCGCGCGGGCCTGCTCGCTCGCACCGAAGAGCTCGAGGTGGAGGCCTTCTGCGCTGATGTGCGCGACGACCCGGACCGGGCCAAACGATTCGGGGTTCACCGTCAACGTCATGACGTGGTCGCCCTGTGGCAGTTGGCGCAGCGACATCAGCTGACCGCTCAGTTGGGTGGCGAGCGGGGCTGGCGGCTGGGCGGGGCTCGCGTGGTGGACGGGTGCGGCGGGGGCCGACGCTTGGGTCGGGGTGGTTGCCACAGGTGCGACCACGGGCGTGGTCGGCTCAGCGGTGGCTGAGCGAGGCGCGGCCTCCACCGGGGCCGACGCTGCCGGAGCCGTCCCGGTGTCGGAGGCGGGTGCCGTTGCTGCCGCTGCCGTCGTTGCACCAGTCTGCCCAGCCGTTGCGTTCTGCGCTGTCGTTGTGGTCTGTGCAGTCGCTGCTGGAGCGATCGTGGCTTCCTCGACAGGTGTGGGCGCCGGGTCCGCGGTGCTCGGGGAGGGTGAGCCCGGCGAACCCGGCGCGGCCGCGGCAGTGATGGAAGGGGTGATAGCCGCGGCTGGCTTGGTGGTGGATGCGGCGGTGTCTGCCGCCGCATCGGTGTCGGTGGACGTCGTCCCGGCGTTTGCCCCCAGGGCGATGGCTGCTGCCAAAGCGTCGGCGTCGCCCGTCTCGACCGGAGCGGCGTCAGCCTGTGCGGCGCCGGCCTCTGTCGGCTCTTCCGTCACGTCGGCGTCCGCGACCAGCGCAGCGAGAGCTCCCGCCTCGGTCTCGGTCAGTGCCGCCGCGACCTGGGTCGCCTCGCCCGATGAGGCGGACCCAGGTCCGGCGGAGTCCTGTTTGGCGACGGCAGTGTCGTTCGCCTTCTTGGGTGTGGCGCCGCCGTCGTGATCGCGCGCTGCGCTGTCGAGCACACGTGCGAAGTCGTTGCCGCCTGCGGCGGACGTCTTGGCCGAACCCGAGGCGGGTGCCTTCGCCGAGTCCGCTGCGGGAGCAGGTGCCGGCGCGACTGGAGCAATTGACGTCACGGGTTTACCTCCATGGTGCGGCGCAGTGCGGCCTCGTCGAGCACAAGCTGCTCGTCACGAAGCGCCTGGGCTTCGCTCTCGCGGTCGTGGCGCTGCTTGAGCTTCTCGATCATTGCCGCGCGCGTCTTTGCGGCATGCCACTCCTCAGTGGCCTGGTCGGCGTCGGCCTGAGCCGCACGAAGTGCCTGGGTGCTGTCGCGCAGCATCGCCGCCACCGAGGCCCGTGCGGCAACAACCGCGTGCCAGGTGGCCGCGTTCTGCACTGCCTCGTGGGCGTGCGACATGACGAGTGCGGGGGCCACGCGCGGAAACTCCTGTTGCGCGAGCACGCGCTGCTTCTCGACGCGATCCTGCTCGGCACGAACGCGACGGCCGTTCGCCAAGGCGAGGTCAGCGGCGGCCTGCTCCTCTTGCAGTTCACGAACGCGCATGAGGCCAGCCAATGAGAACTTGCGCTCCATCACTCGACTCCCATCTGTGCAATGAGGCGCTGCAAGTGCGCCCACGACTCACCAGCGGGCGCGACCATGTCGACGCGCTGGCGCAAGAAGTTGTCGATCTCTGCGGAGTTGGCGACAGCCGCGTCCACGAGCGGGTTCGATCCGGCGGCGTAAGCGCCCACATCGAGAAGATCCTGTGCACGCTTGCGTGCGGCGAGCACCTTGCGCAGCACCTGTGCGGCGTCGCGCTGCTCGGCGCTTGTGACGCGAGATGCGACGCGAGAGACCGAGCCGAGCACATCGATCGAGGGATAGTGGCCTTGCACCGCAAGTTCGCGGGTGAGCACCACGTGGCCGTCGAGGATCGAGCGGGCAGCATCAGCGATCGGCTCGTTGTGGTCATCGCCGTCGACGAGCACCGTGTAGATGCCGGTGACCGAGCCGAACTGGTCGGTGCCGGCACGCTCAAGCAGCTGGGCCAGGATCGAGAAGGTCGACGGCGGGTAGCCACGCGTGGCGGGCGGCTCGCCAACGGACAGACCGATCTCACGTTGCGCCATGGCAACACGGGTCAGCGAGTCCATCATGAGCACGGTGTGACGGCCCTGAGCACGGAACTCCTCGGCGATGCGGGTCGCGACAAAAGCGGCACGCATCCGGACCATCGGCGGCTCGTCGGACGTCGCGATGACAACAACGGAACGGGCGAGGCCTTCTTCGCCGAGATCGTCCTCGAGGAACTCACGGACTTCGCGGCCACGTTCGCCCACGAGCGCGATGACGCTCACCTCGGCCTCAGTGCCACGGGCGATCATCGACAGCAAGCTCGACTTGCCGACGCCGGATCCAGCAAAGAGGCCGATGCGCTGGCCGCGGCCAACAGTGGTCATCGTGTCGAGAGCGCGCACGCCCAACCCGAGGGGCATGTCGACGCGAGCGCGGTCAAGAGCGGAAGGGGCGTGACCCGTGATCGGGACGCGCTTTGCGAAGGGGCCGTTCATGATGGGGCCCTTGCCGTCGATCGGACGGCCCAGGCCGTCAAGCACGCGGCCGAGCAGCTGCGGGCCGGTGGGCGTCATGAGCGGCTGGCCGGTGGCACGGGCCTGCATGCCGACGCGGAGACCATGAATGGGGCCGAGCGGCATGCAGCGCAATGCGCGCGGGGTGATCGCCACCACCTCTGCCACGGTGCGGTCACCCTCGGTGCCCTCGATCTCGACGAGGTCACCGACGGCGCCAGCGAGGCCGGTGACGTCGATTGACAAGCCGACGATGGACGACACGGTGCCAACGAGTTCAGGAGCTGCCGCCGCGAGCGCGCGGCGCATCACGGGATCCGAGTTCAACGACATCGTCATCGGTCCATCCAGGAGTGCAGGCGTGGTCATGTGGGCTCTCCCAACAGGACCTCGCGAGCGCGGGCCAAGGCGGTGCAGATGCGCGCGTCGAGCGCACCTTCTGCGTGTTCGGTGATCGCGTCACCGGGGTTGAGGCGCTGATCCGGAATGAGCACGAGGCCTTCCGGCACTTCCGCCTCACCCGATTCCACGAGGAGGTTCACGTGGAGCAGGTCATCGGGGTGAAGGCGCAGCACCGTGGGGTGAATGTCTGCCGGGACGTTGAGGGCACGGGTCAGCAGGGTGCGAGCCGAGTCCGGTCCGGGAGTGATCTCGTGCTGGAGCACGGCCTCAGCGAGGTCAAGCGCCGCCTCGTAGACCGAACGCTGTGCATCGTCAAGCACGGGAAGCGCACGCGAATGCCACTGTGCGATTGCCTGACCAAGAGAGTTGAGCGCCTGTGCGAGGGCGGCGTCGCGCGCCGCCTCGCGGTCCTGGTGCTCGGCCTCAAGGCGCAAGCGGTCAACCTGGGCGGCCTCGGCTGCTGCACGCGAGCCTGCCACCCAACCGGCGCTGTAGCCGGCGGCGTGAGACGGGTTGTTCGTCGCCCGCACGCTCGAGGACGAGATGACGGCAGGCGTGAAGGGGCTGACGCGGCGCTCAGGCGACATACTCGTCCTCCCCCTCGCGGCTGATCATGATCTCGCCGGTCTCTTCGAGCTTGCGGATCACTTGGACCACCTGCGAGCGGGCCTCTTCGACCATCGACATGCGCACGGGGCCCATGAGGTCGATCTCTTCGAGCAGGTTCTCGCGAGCGCGCTCGGACATGTTGCGGAGGATCTTCTCCTTGACCGGCTCGTCCGCACCCTTGAGGGCGGTGGCGACCGTCGAGATGTCGACGGCGCGCATGATGAGCTGGATGGCGCGGTCGTCAAGCAACGTGATGTCGGCGAAGACGAACATCATCTGGCGAATCTGATCGGCGAGCTCCGGATCATCCTGAGCGAGGCCTTCGAGGATGAGCTTCTCGGTTGCGGCGTCGGCCCGGTTGATGATCTCGACAAGGGGCTGCACGCCTCCGACCGACGTCATCTCCTGTGAGGTGATGAGGTTGGTCGCCTTCTTCTTCAACTGGTCAGATACAAGGGTGACGACGTCGGGCGAGGCGCCGGCCATGAGGGCGATGCGGCGAGCGACGATCGTCTGGGTCTCCGGGCTGAAGCCCGCCATGATGGCCGAGGCGTGCTCGGGTCGCAGGTGAGCAAGGACGAGCGCGATCGTCTGGGGGTGCTCACCGTTGAGGAGCGAGACCACCTGACGAGCGTCGGCGTGCATGAGGAACTCAAAGGGCTGGACCTGGATCCGGTTGGCGAGGCGCTCGAGCACCTCGGCAGCCTTCTCGCGGCCAAGCGTCTCCTCAAGGAGGCGCTGTGCGTAGGAGTATCCGCCCTGGACGATGAGGCCCTTGCGCTGCGAGGCGCGCTGGAACTCAGAGAAGACCTCGGCGACCGTCTCGTTGTCCACGCTTTGCAAGCGGGCGATCTCGGCGGTGAGCGACTCGATCTCCTGCTCACTCATCTGGGACATGACGCGAGCGGCTGACGCCTTGCCCATCTGGATGAGCAAGAGCGCCGCCTTCTGCGTCCCGGTCAGCATCGCGGTCATCGTTGCCGCCCAGAGTTGATCCAGCCGCGCAGCACCTCAGCCACTTCAGCAGGCTGCTGGGCTGCGAACGTCATGATCTCGTTGCGCACTTCGGCCGCGACGTCTTCCATGTCGGGAACGGGTGGGGCTTCGAGGGCGAGTTCTCCAGCAGCCGCCGCCGCTGCCTTGTCGAGCACGGCCTGGGCGCGCTGCTCGAGCGCGGACTGCGTGCGCTGCTCAAGCTCTTCGATTGCCTCGAGGCTCAGCGACATGCGGTCAGTCGCGCCAGCGTTGCGGGACATCCGCAGGATGAGGAAGAACACGAGGATGACAACGAGTCCGAGCACGACCCACTTGGCGATGTCGATGTACATCGCCTTGGTCGCGGCGGCACGCTCGCTGGCGACGGCCTCGGAGAGAGCCACCTGCGCTGTCTCGGCCATCGTCTGGTCGAAGGTCATGCGGGAGACCGAGACCACGTCGCCGCGGTCCTCATCGATGCCGGCCGCTGCGGCAACCATCTGCTCCAGCTCGCCCATGTTGAGGGAAGCGGCAGCCTCCTTCGACACCACGACGGACACCGACTGACGCTTCACGCTTCCAGGAGCGGTCTCTTGAACCGAGGTCACCTTGTTGACGGCGTTGTTACGGACGGCGGTTTCCTTGAGGTAGTTGCCGGTGTCCGACGCTTCGTCTCGCGGCTGGATGAGGTTGTCGGCGCCAAGGACGCCACCCGTCGTCGCCTCGAGCGAGCTGTTTGAATACTCCTCGCGAGTCATCGACTCGCTGATGGGAGCCGCCGAGGGGTCCGACGAATAGGTCTCGGTGGTGGTGTGGGTCTTGTCGTAGTCGAGTTCAGCGCTGACGGAGACGACCGCGTTTCCGGAGCCGACAACGCGGTCGAGCATTGCCTGAACGCTCGTGGCGATGCGCTTCTCATACTCCGAGATCTGACCGGACTGCATGACGGTCGAGTTGTCTCCGCCGACCGACGAGAGCACGATGCCGTTGCTGTCGATGACGGCGACGCCTTCAGGCTTCATGCTCTCGATCGAGGCCGAGACGAGGTGGACGATCGCCTGCACGCTCGCAGGTGGCAACGCTCCAGTCGAACCCGTCTGGATGAAGACCGAGGCCGTCGGGTCAGGAGTCTCCGACACGAACACCGACTCCTGCGGAATCGCAAGCTTGACGGACGCCGCGCTCACACCGTCCATCGCGCCGATGGTGCGGGCGAGCTCGCCCTCGAGTGCGCGCTGGTAGGTGACCTGCTGCTGAAACTCGGAGGAGGTCATCGACATGCCGTCGAGGAGGGAGTAGCCAGCGTCGGAGTTGGCGAGCAGGCCCTCAGAGGCGACGCGCAAGCGGGTGTCGTACAGCTGGCTGTTCGGCACCATGATCGTGCTGCCGCCAGCGGTCAGCTCGTAGGGAACCCCCGACGAGTTGAGCTCATCGACGATCGCGGCTGCGTCCGTCGGCGAGAGGTTGGTGAACAGCGGCGACATCTGCGGCTTGTTGATCCACTGCGTGAGCGCGATCGCCGCGAGCACGAGGCCCGCACCAAGGAGCACCGCGAAGACGCGCTGAGCGAGCGACAGCTCCTGGACCTGCTTCTGGACGCGGCCGAACATCGAGGTGAGTTGAGCGGGCATCAGGCTTGCATCCTCATGATCTCGTTGAATGCGTCAACCGCCCGGTTGCGGATGGTGGCAGTCAGTTCCATGGCCACCGACGCCTGTGTGGCCGCGATGGTGTAGTCGTGCACGTCGGAGAGGTCGCCGGTGACCGCCTTGATGGCAAGAGCCGACGACGTCGACTGCATCGCCTGCAGGCCATCGACCGCGGATGCAAGCGACGTGCCGAAGCCGGCGCCACCGTCGGAGACGGGCATCGTCTGCGGAGGCTGCGTCACGGCCGCGGGCATGGCGGCAGAGATGCCGGAGATCGGAGGGATCGACATCAGTTCCTCCCGATGGTGAGAGCGGTGGAGTACATGTCCTTGGCGCGGTCGATCACGGCAGCGTTGGCCTGGTAGCCGCGCTGCGCCTGAATCAGCTGCACCATCTGGGATGACATGTCGACGTCGGGGTAGCGCACGTAGCCCTGCTCGTCAGCGAGCGGGTGGTTGGGTTCATACACCAAGCGACCTTCGGCGGAGCCGAGAGCAACGCCCGTCGCCTGAACGCCGCCAGAGTTGCCGCCCTCGTTGTCGATCGATTCGGCGACGATGTAGCGCGCCTGGAAGGCAGCCTCGCCGGTGGGGCGGATCGTGTTGATGTTGGCGAGGTTGTCGGAGACAGCATCGAGCCACCGGCGGTAGACGTCGAGTCCCGAGCCAGCGATGCCGATGGCTGCGAAGGTGCCCATTATGAGGTCCTCATCGCTGCGCGGAGGATCGAGAACTTGCCGTCCATCGCTCGCGTGGCGAGCTGGTAGCGAAGGTTCGTGTCAATGTTGGACACGACCTCGGTGTCGAGGTTGACGTTGTTGCCGTCTTGGCGGCCCGGCTCTGCCGACTCGGTGATCGAACCGGCGGCGCGACCGCTGCCGGAGGAGACAGCCCGTGCGAGGGCGTCTTCGAAGTGAACTCTCTTGGCCTGATAGCCCGGCGTCTGCACGTTTGCGACATTGTCTGCGATCACACGCTGACGCAGAGACAGCGCATCAAGTGCGCTGTGCATGGCATCGAAGCTGATGGAACCGAACACGGATCGCACCGCCCTTCGTGAAGACGTCGGGGCCGATCCGTGGCCAAAACCAAGAGCAATCCGTGCTCATGGTCCTCATCGGTCATGACGGGAGGGTGTGAAGGTCCTTTCGCGTGATGTATGTCACGCGTTCCCGTTCACGTGCGTGTCGATTCCGCCGCTATGCGGGCGTATCGATATACACCGGCGGGGCCGGGGGGTTGTCGCGCATGTGCGACATCGCGCGGTCGTGCCGGCGCGAGTTGCGCGCAGCGGCAGCCAATTGACGAGACACATCGAGCTGACGCCCGAGCAGAGCGCGAGCGCGTTCCACGAGGTGCGCCGGCAGGGGTCCGAGGTGTGACGGCGGAGTCCACGGGTCACGCGCGATCGCCTCGAAGACGTGGTCGACAGCGAGCATTGCCTCTGCCTCGGCCACCTCGATCTCGAGCGCACCGAGCGCCTCAGCCCACGCGTCGGCCCATTCGGGCGCCGCGGTCTCGCTGGTCATGCGACGCCCAGTTCTCCGAACGAGCGCTCCGGCTCAGCCTTCGCGACCTGGCGAGCTGCCTGCTGCCACGCGTCCTGGAGCGGCTCAACGAGCTCGCGGCATGCGACAACCTTCGTCACATCGCCTTCGAGGTTCGCCTCGACAAGAGTGGTGAGCAAGAACGTGTAGACGCTCATCAGCTGCTTAGCGCCTTCCCACGCATCCACGTCGAGAGTGCTCGCAAGCTCGGAGACGACGTCCTGCGCATGCATGAGCTGTTCGCTCGCCTGCTGCTTGTTGCCGTCGTTCAGCGCGGCTTCGGCGCGGAGCAGGTCGAGCACGAGGCGGTCGTACAACATGATGAGCAGCGTTGCGGGGGAGGCGGTCGAGACCGAGTCCTGTACGTAGCGATCCCGCAAGGTTCCGTAGTTCATGTCATCCGCCCTTCTATGCCCTGCCCGTGTTCATGCTGGCCAGCGATGCGATCTGACCTGCCAGCCACGACGACTGCGACTGAAGATTCGACAGTGTCACCTCGAGCGCCGAGTACGTGGCCTGCAAGTTGGCGCGGCGCATCTCGAGACGGCTGTCCCAGCTCTCGATCTGACGGCCGTAGTCGGTGACGAGCGACTCGTTTGCCGTGATCTTGCTCGTCAGCACGCCTTCATACGGATCCGATATGTTCTTCGCGACCCCTTCGAGGCGTGTCGCAAGCTGCTGGACGAAATCGGCGACCTCAGCGGGCTTGTCCGCGAAGGCCGCGGCAAAGGCAGCGTCGTCAAAAGTGATGGCGCCGGTCCGGTCGATGTTGATTCCGACCGACGCGGGTGAGAAGCCGTTGATCGGGTAGATCGCGGCCTGGGTCAGCTGGTCAAGTGCGGAGCGCACCGAGCTGTCACCAGAGAGCAAGCCCCCCGATACGACAACACGGCCGTCGGCGCCCGTCGTCGTTGTGGTCGCGGTGCGAGAGCCGATCTCGCTGATGACCACCGACAACGCGCTGACGATGTTCGATGCGAGCGACTTCACCTTGTTCGCGTCCGTTGCGACGTTGATGGTGACTTCCTCGCCCACCTCAGTGTTCTCGGCAATCGTCACCGAGACGCCGGCCATGATGCCGTCGAAGGTGTTCGAGCTCTGCGTCACGGCCTGCTCGTACGGAGTGCCCTTCCACAAGGTGATGCTTGCGTCTTGGGCCTGCTTCGCCACATTGGCGTCGATGCGCGTCGCGGTCTCGGCGACCACGGATGCCTCATCGCCGAGGTAAAACTCGAAAGCACCGTCCGCCCCAGTCGACTCAGCAGTGAACTGCAGGCGGTACGTGGGGGTCTCGCCGCCGGCGACGCGAACGGCAGCGACCTTGACACCCATGTCCGAGCTGTTGATCGCACTCGCGATGTCGCTGAGAGAGTTCGATGCCGCGGTGACAGAGACGAAGGTGCCGTCCGCCTTCTTGAGGGTGAAGGTGGGCGGGTTGTCGGGGGCGAGCTGAGCACCGTCTGTGACGGGCTCGCTCAGCGACACCTGACGGGTGGCCACTTGGTCCACCGTGAAGCTGAGAGATCCAACCTGCGCGGTTGCGGAGGCGGTGGCGGCCACACTCTTCGACGACGAGGTGGTCGAGAATGCGTTCCAGTTGGCGGGATCCGCGGCCTTCGCTGCCGAGGACTGCACTGACTGGATTCGAACGTTGATGCCCTGCAACGCAGAGACAACGCTTTGAAGATTCGACTGCTTGGTCTTGAGCAGGTTCTGAGGTGCCGCTTCCAAGCGCATCAAGGAGTTGATGACTTCGGTGGTGTTGAGGCCAGATGCGAGACCGTCAATGCCAAAGTTCGCCATCGCTGTCTCCTTCCTCTTCTCACCGATGGTCTTCGATGACTCCGGTGCGCCGACGGCGGCGGGACGACTCGGGCATATCGTCCCGCCGCCGAACTGGCGACTGCTGGCTGTGCTTACCGGGGGGAGAGCTCAGCCGGTCGGTATTACCGCAGGAGCGACAGGACGCTCTGCGGAATCTGGTTGGCCTGAGCAAGCATGGCGGTGCCGGCCTGCGACAGGATCTGAGCGCGGGTGAAGTTGACCATCTCGGACGCCATGTCGGTGTCGCGAATACGGCTCTCCGAGGCGGAGAGGTTCTCCACCGCCACGTTCAGGTTCTTGATGGTGTGGTCAAAGCGGTTCTGCACAGCACCGAGGTCGGCACGAGTGGTGGAAACCGTCTTGATGGCTTCGTCGATCGCGGTGATGGCGTCGTCAGCACCAGAGGTGCCAGGCGTGCCACCGGTCACGACAGCGGCCGTCGCAGTACCAGCGATGCTGGAGGTCACCGCGTCAGCACCACCGTTGCCGGTGGAGGTGAAGGTGATCGCACCACCAGCGGTCCACGTCGCGGTGGCGTCGACGTTGGCGGCCGTCAGGGCACTGTTGATGGATGCGGCGTTGGTCGCGGTCGAGAGGTCAACGTCCTCACCGTTCACCTGAATGGTGCCGAGAGCCTGGAGAGCCGTCGCGTCCGCGTAGGTGGCCGTGGTCACGTAGGTGGCCGCGGAGTCCACGGTCCCAGGAGTACCGCCAGTGCCGGCACCTGCCACGTCAATGGCGTCGACACCAAGGCCGGCAGCGCTCATCGCGCTTCCGATGCTGACCGAGATGGTCTCGCCCACGTTGGCACCCACCTGGAACTTGCCGGTGTAGTTGCCGTCGAGGAGCTTGGCGCCGTTGAACTGCGTGGTGTCCGCGATACGGGTCAGTTCCGCCTTGAGCTGCGTGACCTCGGACTGGATGTTGCCCTTGGCGTCGGTCGACAGACCGCCGTCGTTGGCTGCCTGAACGGCGAGCACGCGCATACGCTGCAGGATCGCGTGGGTCTCAGTCAGAGCACCTTCAGCGGTCTGCACCACCGAGATACCGTCCTGGGAGTTGCGAACAGCCTGCTTGAGGCCGCCGATCTGCGAGCGCAAGCCTTCCGAGATGGCAAGACCAGCAGCGTCGTCCGCAGCGCGGTTGATGCGGAAGCCGCTGGACAGCTTCTCGAGCGACTTGCTGAGGTCGCCCTGCGTGGTGGACAGGTTGCGGTACGAGTTCATCGCCGCAATGTTCTGGTTAATCGAGAGACCCATGGTGCTTCTCCTCCTTGAATCGGGTCATGAGTACCGCCCTTCCCTGGGCGAGCACCCCACCGATCGTCTGCCGGTGACCCTTGTTAAGACTTTTCGGGGCGTGATGTGTCGTACGTGCTCGGATTGAAGAAAGAGTGCGCCCTGGGTCCGCGGGGACCCAGGGCGCTTGAGGGAGACTAAGAGGCCGCGCGCGTCCACGAGTGGGACACCGCGTCCACCGTGGGAGCGACGGCGGCGGCGCCGCGCGATTCTGCGGTGCGCGCGGCGATTGCCGCGTAGTACGCCTTGCGGCGACGCTCGACCACGCCTTCTGCGGGGTCGATCTGCGGGACGTCATCCGATTCAAGGTTGGCGTTGAGGCCATCCTTGAGCAGGGACAGTGCTTCCGTGCGGAGCTGACTGATGCGCGAGCGGGTGAGACCCATCTCTTCTGCGAGCTCCACCACCGGACGGTCGTGGAAGAACAGCTGCTCGATGACATAGCGAAGCTTTTCGGGCAGGCACTGGATGCCGGCGCGGAGGTACTCGGTCTGTTCAGCGCTCACGAGTGCGTCGAGCGGGCCGACGGTTGAGTCGACCACCAGGTCGGCGACGGCGCCATCGAAGGCGTCCATCGACAGCACGCGGGTGTCGGCGTCGGCGTTCGCCGCGTCAACGTCGCTGACTGACACACCCATCGCTTCGGCGAGCTCCACCTTGGTAGGCGTGCGGCCCAGCTGCGCTGTCAGCGCGTCGGACACCTCGGAGGTGAGACGGGCACGACGGCGAGCGCCGCGGGGCACCCAGTCCATCGAGCGCAGCTCATCGACAAGTGCGCCTCGGATTCGCATCGACGCGTAACGGGCGAAGGGGACGCCCTTGGAGTCGTCGAAAGATCGTGCCGCCCGCACCAACGCCATCGCTCCAGCCGAGGTGAGGTCAGCCCGAGAGACGTGCGATGGAACGCGAGCGAGGACCTCGTTCACGTTGTAGCCCACTAACGCCAGGTGCTCCTCCACCAAGGCGTTGGACTGGTTCATCGCTTCGTTCATGGCGTCATCTTGAGGACCAAGTGAAGGTGCGACAAGGCGGAATGTCACCCGGGGGGCGTACCAGAAGGCGCTTCGGGAAATGTCACACGACACACCTGGAAAACGGTATGTCCGATTCGTCCCAAGCCGTCCTGTGACCTACTCCATACCCCACACATGGGGGTACCAGAATTGGGGGCACCAGCAGACACGCCGATCAGGTGAGAAATCTTCTGAGTGAAAATTGTCACAGTGGTGTTGAAAGGAGTGGTTACATCTTCCCTCCCGCTGCCGATAGGGAGGCAGTACCGGGTCACCGACAGGCCCGTGGACGTGAGCAATAAGGAGTCACCATGGGACTCAATGAACTTTCGACCGTGCTCTGGCGCGAACGGGAGCTTCTCGAGACGCTGCTCTTCAAATTGGAAGAGGAGGAGCTCATCCTCGCGAGCGGACGCACGCGCTGGATTGGGCGTGCCACGCGGGAGGTTGAGCATGTGCTCGACCAGATCCGCGGCGTCGAGCTCGGCCGCGCGGTCGAAGCGGACGACGCTGCACGTGAGGTAGGCCTTCCCGAAGGCTCAAGCCTCCTTGAGCTGTCGAAGGCGGCACCCGCACCGTGGAACGACCTGCTCCGCAGCCACCACGTCGCCCTCACCGATGTGACGGCACAGATCGACGCTCTTGCGCAGAGCAACCGTGACGTGCTCGCCCAGTCGGTACGCGCCACTCAAGAGGCGCTGCTCGGCATCAGCTCGACGCAGAGCACCTATGACCCCAAGGGCGGGTCGGGTGAGCGCATCGACTCGGCATTCCTCTTTGACGAGGCGCTCTAGTCATGAGCACGTTCTCGAGCCTGTCCACTGCGCTGTCGTCGCTCACCGCACAGCGCCAGGCACTCGATGTCGCGGGTCAGAACATCGCGAACGCCAACACCGTTGGCTACACGCGCCAGCGAGTCGACATGCAGTCGATCAACTCGACCTCCGTGGCATCGATGTTCTCGACCCCCATGGGCTCCGGCGACGGTGTCCACATCGTCGACATCGCTCGCTTGGGCGACCAGTTCCTTGACGCACGCCTCCGTACGCAGACGTCACTGTCCTCTTATAACAATGCAAATGCGACGACGCTCGGCCGGCTTGAGTCGGTCGTGACGGAGCCAGGCTCGACCGGCCTTGCCGCGGGCATGCAGGAGTTCTGGAGCGCATGGGAGGACGTCGCGAACTCGCCAGACGCTCCCGCCACCCGTACTGCGCTTATGGGCAAGGCGAGCGCTCTTGCCAGCCAGATCGGTGACACCTACCGGGCCTTTGAGAGTCAATGGAGCCAGGCCCGCACCGAGGCCGATGCCTTGGTGGCGAAGGTCAACTCGACCGCCCAGGCGGTGGCGAACCTCAACCAGCAGATTCGTGGAGTCCTCGTGTCGGGAGGCTCCGCCAATGAGCTCATCGACAAGCGCAGTGAGCTCATCACGCAGCTGTCCTCCTTGGTGGGCGCCACGTCCCGCCCCCAGGAGGACGGCACAGTGAGTGTGATGGTCGCGGGCAACCCGCTCGTCTCGGGTGACCGCATCAATGCCATCAAGGTCGAAGGCAGCTATGTGATGGCTGGCGCCATCGCCGAGCCCCCGGGAGCTGACGCGCTGCGCCTTGCGTGGGGCGCGAGCAATGCACCGCTGGTGCTCGACGGCGGCTCACTTGCCGGCACCATGACGTCTTTGCAGCCGGGTTCCCTTGGCGGACCGATCGCGAATGCGATCGGCGCGGTCAACGGACTCGCCACCCAGTTGGGCAATGCCGTCAACGCGATTCACCAGACCGGCACCACCCTCGCCCCGCCGCCGAACGACACGGGCGTCGACTTCTTCGAGTTTGCCGCTGGCATGCCGCCTGCGCTCGGCCTGCGCGTCGCGATCACCGATCCCGCCATGGTGGCGGCCGCGAACAGCGCAAACGGCGCATGGGATGGGTCGATCGCTGACCAGATCTCGCAGCTGCGCGACGGCACCAGCGCTCCCGACCAGGCGTGGCGATCGTTCGTCGTGGACCTGGGCGTCACGACGGAAGCGGCACGACGCCGTGCGGACGTCTCTGAGGTCACTCGTGCAACTGCCGAGAACCTTCAACGCGCCAATGCGAGCGTCGATATTGATGAGGAGATGACAAACATCCTCGCCTACCAGCGGGCGTACCAGGGCGCAGCCCGAGTGCTCACTGCTGTGGACGAGATGCTTGACACCCTGATCAACCGGACCGGCCTGGTGGGGAGGTAAACAGTGATTAACCGCGTGACGCACCAGACCATTCAGCGCACTGCGCTGTCGAATCTGCAACGCAACCTCACGTCGATGGCGGACCTCCAGGGCAAGCTCTCGTCTGGCAAGAACCTTCAGCGTCCGTCTGACGACCCGAGTGCCGTTGGCCGGGCGATGGCGATGCGTGCCGACAAGGCCGCCGCTGTCCAGGCCCGCCGCAATGCCGACGACGGTGTCGCCTGGCTCGCTCAGATCGACACCGCGCTGCAGAGTTCGATCTCCGCGCTGCGCCGCGCCCGTGATCTCACCGTTCAAGGTGCGAGCACTGGTGCGATGGGTCAGACCCCGCGCAACGCGATCGCGACCGAGCTTGACGGTATTCGCGACACTCTTCTCGACCTCGCCAACACGAACGTCAACGGCCGGCTTGTCTTCGCGGGCACGTCGAGCGACGCCGTCGCCTTCGAAGGTCACGACGCTGCCACACCTTATTCGTGGAACGGCACGGCCGACGCTCCTGTCAACCGCCGTCTCGGCCCCGACGCCACGGTGCGTGTCGACGCCGATGGTTCGACTGCTTTCGGTGTGGGGGCGGCCTCGGTCTTCCAGCTCATCGATGACATCGCGGCAGATCTGCGCGCAGGCAACGAGGTGTCGAACCGCCTTGGTGAGCTAGACGCCCGTATGGACGCGATGCTCTCGACTCTCGCTGATGTCGGCATCCGCTACAAGCAGGTCACCGACGCTCAGCAGACTCTCGAGTTGACGGTCCAGAACTTCACGTCCAGCATTTCAGGTATCGAGGACATCGATCTTGCTGAGACGGTCATGGAGTTGCAGATGCAGGAAGTTGCATACCAGGGAGCTCTGGGTGCGACCGCGCGCGTCCTCCAGCCCACATTGATGGACTTCTTGCGATGAGTGTTGCCGTAGCGATTGACGGAGCCCGCAGTGAACTGCGGGAGCTGCCTGATGTCCTCACCTTCATTGAGCCGCCGCCGGGCATGGTGCAGCTGACGCGCTTTGACCTCGACGCCCTCGATGACGCCGGCTTTCTCTTTGCCCTGCGCAGCCTTGAGACCACGGGGGTCCGTCTCTTTGTCATCCCGCCCCAGGCATACTTCCCGACCTACGCGCCCGAGGCGTCGGACCAGGTGCGCGAGGCCCTCGGCATGGACGCGGCAACGCAGCCTGTCCTGCTCGCTGTGGTGACGCCGGGCGAAGGCGAGCCGACCACGGTCAATCTGCTTGCACCGATTGTCGTGAACCCCGTCACCGGAGCCGCCGCCCAGGTCGTGCTTGACGGGGACGAGTGGCCGTTGCGCGCACCGCTCGGCACTGACTAGTTCTCAGTCGCCGCTCGGGTCATCGATCCACGCACCACGAGGTCGTACTCCACCGGGATGTCCATCGCATCCGAGCGCTCACGACACAGAACGCAAGTGCGTGCAGCGCCCCGTGAAAGATCCTCTTCACGCAGGCACATCCCCCGGCACACCGGGCCCTGCGCAACACCTGGTGAAAACTCCGCGCGTTACGATCACCACATGGGAGTCCTCGATCGCTTTGAGAAGGGCGTCGAGAACGTGATGCAGTCCGCGTTCGCCAAGACGTTTCGCTCCGGGGTCAAGCCCGTCGAGCTTGCCAGCGCGCTCAAGCGCGAAGCCGACGCCAGGGCGGCAGTTGTCGACCGTCAGCGCACGGTGGTGCCCAACGAGTACGTGATCGCGCTTTCCCCCACCGACATGGACCACGTGCGCGAGTGGGGAGACGACGCCCTGGCCCGTGAGTTCGAGGATGCGCTGCACGATCACGCCGAGCGCCAGCGCTACAGCTTTGTTGGCCCGGTGTCCGTGCGCTTTGAGCTCGACGAGGCGCTCGCCACTGGACGCTTCTCTGTCTCATCGCGCTCGACTCGCGCCGCCGCAGCGCCAGCCACGAGCCGCACCGCCAACTCCCGGTATCCACTTCTCGACATCGACGGCAAGCGGTACCACCTCACGGGCACCCAGACCATCATCGGTCGCGGTTCCGAGGCCGACATCGTGGTGGACGACACGGGTGTGAGCCGCCAGCACGTGCGCTTTGAGCGCACCGACTTCGGCACGATCCTCACGGACCTCGGCTCAACCAACGGCACCTTTGTGGAGGACCAGCGCATCAAGGAAGTGACCCTCCTCGACGGAAACGCCATCACCATCGGGCGCACCACCATCCTCTATTGGGACGGCCTTCCCGCCGACGAGGACGCCTGATGAGTCAGCTCTCCGTGACGCTCCTGCGCCTCGGCTTCTTGGTGTTGCTGTGGGCGATGGTGCTCGTCGCCATCGGCGTGCTGCGTTCAGACTTGTACGGCACCCGGGTGACGTCGCGCGGGCGCGGCATGCGGCGTCGGCGTCCGGACCCTCGTACTGAGAAGCGCGCCTCACCTTCCCGGTCAACCACGGGCGTGCGCGCGGGCGCGATCTCGACCCACCGTCCAGCCGCTGGCCACCTCACGATCTCGACCGGCCCCCTCAAGGGCACCACCCTCCCGCTAGGCGAGTCGGCGATCCTTGTTGGCCGCGCGAGCACATGCACCGTGGTGATCGAGGACGACTACCTCTCGGCACGTCACTGCCGCATCTTCCCCGAGAACGGCCAGTGGTACGTCGAGGACCTCGGGTCGACGAACGGCACCTTCCTCGGGAACCAGAAGGTCGATGATCCCGTTCCCTTTGCCCCGGGCGATCGCGTCCGCATTGGCGCCACCACCTTGGAATTGAGGTCCTGACATGTTCCTGACATTGCGCTTTGCAGCGCGATCGGACGTGGGCCTCGTTCGCGCAGACAACCAGGACTCGGGCTTCGCGGGGCCGCACCTGCTCGTTGTCGCCGATGGCATGGGTGGCGCAGCGGGCGGCGACATCGCCTCGTCGCTTGCCGTGGGTCGCCTTGCCGCCCTCGAAGGCGAGGCGCTCAGCGCTGACGAGGCGCTCGACCGCCTCAAGGAAGCCATCGCTCAAGCGCACACTGACATCGTCGAGCGAGCCCACAACGATCCCGAGCTTTCCGGGCTCGGCACCACGGTCACCGCAATCCTGCGCTCCGGAAGCAGCCTCGCCATGGCCCACATCGGCGACTCTCGCGGCTACCTGCTGCGCGGCGATGAGCTCGAACAGGTGACGACAGACCACACGTTTGTCCAACACCTTGTCGACACCGGCCGCCTTTCCCAGGCCGACGCTGAGAACCACCCGAAGCGCAACCTCGTCTTGCGTGTGCTGGGTGATATCGACGCCGACGTCCCCGTCGACATCTCGGTTCGCGAGGCCAAGGTGGGCGACAGGTGGATGCTGTGCTCCGATGGACTCAGCGGCGTCGTCTCACGCTCCACCATCAAGCAGACACTGCAAGAGGTTGACGACCCCGGCGACTGCGCCGACACCCTCGTGAGCCTCGCGCTCGCCGCGGGTGCCCCGGACAACGTCACGTGCATCATCGGCGACGTCGTTGATCTCGACGCATCTCCCGCGGACCAGGCGAAGGCGCCACCCAACCAGATCGTCGGCTCGGCGGCGCGCGACCGCAAGCGCCCCTCGCTTGGCTCGGAGTCTGCGGCGGGACGCGCCGCCAAGCTCGCTGCCACGCCGTCAGCGGATGAGGAAGAAGAGGATCGCATCCACCGCTTCCCCCGCTGGCGTGCGTGGCTGCTGCCCTTCCTCGCGCTCGTGGCCGTCGTGCTCGGCCTTTGGGGCGCCTATGCCTGGACGCAGACTCAGTACTACGTGGGCGTGGACGGCGATCAGGTCGCGATCTTCCGGGGCATTCCAGAGAACCTCGGTCCCGTGTCGCTCGATGCTGTTGTCGAGACCACCGACATCAACATCGATGACCTGCGCCCCTTCGAGAGAGACCGGGTCTCGGGCGGGCTGCGCACCGATTCCCTTGACGACGCTCGCGACATCGTTGAATCGCTCAGGGACGGTCCGTAGTGGCTACCGTTCACGAGGTCACCGCTCGGGCGGGGCGCGGTTCTGAAGCCGTCCTGTTGGTGATCGCTGTGAGCATCACCGTGGGCGCACGGGCCTTCGTCGACGCGAACGCCGGCCCTGGGATCGGTCAATCGCTTGGCGTGTACGCCGGCGCCGTGGCGGCGCTCGCGATCGCGGCTCACGTGCTAGTTCGCCTGCGTGCGCCTGCGGCAGATCCCGTCCTGTTGCCGGCCGCCTTTGCGCTGACTGGCCTTGGTCTCGCCCTCATCCGCCGCGTCGACTTCGCGTATGCGGCCCGCGGGCGTGAGACCGACTTCGGTACGACCCAGACGATGTGGGCGGTCATCGGCATCGTCGCCGCGATGGTCGTCATCGGCCTCATCCGCGACCACCGCTTGTTGCGCCGCTACACCTATACCGCCGGCGTGCTCGGACTGCTCGGTCTCATGCTGCCGCTCATGCCCGGCATCGGCCGCGAGGTGAACGGCGCCCGCATCTGGATCTCCGTTGCTGGCCGCTCATTGCAGCCGGGAGAGTTCGCCAAGATCCTCTTTGTCATCTTCTTTGCTGGCTACCTTGTGTCCAATCGCGACACCCTCGCTCTCGCAGGACCCAAGGTGCTCGGCGTGCGCCTCCCCCGCCCCCGCGACCTCGGTCCGCTTCTCATCGTGTGGGCGGCCGCCCTGCTCGTCCAGGTGGCGCAACGCGACCTCGGCGCCTCCCTCCTGTTCTTTGGGCTCTTTGTCGCGATGCTGTACGTCGCCACTCAGCGGGTGTCATGGGTGCTCGTCGGCGTCGGCCTGTTCGCCGCTGGTGCGGTCTTTGCCGGCACCGCCTTCTCTCATGTGGGCTCGCGCTACGACGCTTGGCTCAACGCCCTCGACCCCGCGGTCTACGACTCGGGCCGCTCCTACCAGCTGGTGCAAGGACTCTTCGGCATGGCCTCGGGCGGGCTCTTCGGGACAGGACTCGGTGAGGGCTCGCCTGGACTCGTGCCGTATGCCGAATCCGACTTCATCGTCGCCACTCTCGGCGAGGAGCTGGGGCTCACGGGACTCATGGCGGTGCTCGCCCTCTACGTGGTCGTGGTACAGCGCGCCTTGCGCGCCGCAATCGGGGTGCGCGACGGTTTCGGCAAGCTCATCGCCGCGGGCCTCGGCTTCTCGATGGCTCTTCAGATCTTCGTGGTCGTCGGCGGCGTCACTCGTGTCATTCCGCTGACCGGCCTCACCACGCCGTTCCTCGCGTACGGCGGTTCCTCGATGATCGCCAACTGGATCATGGTCGCGCTGCTCATGCGCATCTCCGATCTTGCCCGCGCCACCGCTCTTGAGTCGCCGCGCGCCACGGTCGAGGAGGTGATCGCGTGAACGAGCCGATTCGCCGCCTCTCCGTGGTGGTGCTCATGCTGTTCCTCACCCTCATGGCCTCGGCCTCGTGGGTGCAGTTCGTTCAGGCCGATCAGCTTGGCCAGGACCAGCGGAATGTGCGCACGCTGTACCGCCAGTTCGGTTCGTTCCGCGGCCCCATCGTTGTTGACGGCGACGCGATCGTCCGATCGGTCCCAGTCGACGATCCGTTCAACTACCAGCGTGTTTACGCGAACGGTCCGCTCTACGCGCATGTGACGGGCTACTACTCGATCGGCCCAGGCCGCTCCGCGCTTGAACAGGCGAAGAACGAGCTTCTCAACGGCACGGCCGACGCTCTCTTCTGGACGCGCCTCGGTGAGCTTTTCGCGGGTACCGAGCAAGAAGGCGCCACCGTCGAGCTGACGCTGTCGGCCGCGGTGCAGCAGGTGGCCTACGACGCCCTTGGCGATCACACGGGCGCAGTTGTCGCTCTCGACCCGCGCACCGGCGCGATCCTCGCGATGGTGTCGAAGCCCACCTATGACCCGGCGGCGCTCGCGGTGCACTCGACATCCGAGGCCAACCGGATCTACCAATCGCTGCTCGCGGATGAGACCGAGCCGCTCATCAACCGTGCCATCGGCGGTGACACGTACGCGCCTGGATCGTCCTTCAAGCTCATCGTCGCGGCGGCGGCGCTCAAGGCCGGCTACAGCCCAGACACACTGCTCGAGGCACCTCAGGAACTCGACCTCCCGCTCACCACCGCCACCATCAAGAACTACGGCGGTGCGCGCTGCGGTCCCACCGACCAGATCACCCTGCTCGACGCGCTGCGGGTGTCGTGCAACACCGCTTTCGCTCAACTCGCTATGGACCTGGGTTGGCCCGCGATTGCGGAGGCCGCGGCCGATTTCGGTTGGGGCTCCAGCCTCTCCATCCCCCTTGGCGTCACCCCGTCACGCTTGCCGCAAGATCCGAATGAGCCGCAGATCGCTCAATCCGGCATCGGCCAGTTCGACGTGCGGACCACCCCGCTGCAGATGGCGATGGTGGCAGGAGCCATCGGCAATGGCGGCGTGCTGATGGAGCCCTACCTCGTCAGCACCGTGCGCGATCCCGACCTTCGCGTCGTCGAGCGGACCAATCCGTCAAAGATGTCGGAGCCGCTCACCCGCGACGAGGCTGCCGCTCTCACCGTCATGATGCAGGCGGTGGTGAGCAATGGCAGCGGCACGGCGGCCGCGATCGATGGCGTCTCTGTTGCCGGCAAGACGGGCACTGCCGAAACTGGCTTCAACACGGCTCCTCACACGTGGTTCATCGGCTTTGCACCTGCAGAGAACCCAACGGTTGCCGTGGCCGTCATCGTTGAGAACGGTGGCGACCTTGGCAATGAGGCCACGGGCGGGCGCGTTGCGGCGCCGATCGCACGTCAGGTGATCGAGGCCGCGATTGCCGCGCAAAGGGGGAGAGGCTGATGCAGCTGCAAGGAGGTACGACGCTGGGCGGACGCTACGTGCTGCGCTCGCTCCTCGCTGTCGGCGGCATGGGCGAAGTGTGGCGCGGCGTCGATTCAGAGCTTGACCGCCCTGTGGCCGTCAAGGTCTTGAAGGACGACGCCCAGGGCAATGAGGTGTTCCTCAAGCGCTTCCGCAACGAGGCGAAGAATGCGGCTGGGCTCATGCATCCCCACATCGCGCAGGTCTACGACTACGGCGACCACGCCGGCACCGCATATCTCGTCATGGAACTCGTGGAGGGCGAACCGCTCTCTACGATCCTCGAGCGCGAGACGACGATCGACGAGCACCGGCTTGTCCGCATCATGATCGGCACCTGCCGCGGGCTCGGTGCGGCCCACGACGCCGGGATCATGCACCGTGACATCAAGCCGGGCAATCTCCTCGTCCAAGGTGAGGACCACGTCAAGATCACGGACTTCGGCGTCTCTCGGGCGAGCGACCAGACCACCCTCACCGCGACGGGCATGGTGATGGGCACCGCCCAATACCTCGCGCCCGAGCTCGCGCTCGGCAAGCCCGCAACCCCAGCGTCGGACATCTACGCGCTCGGGATCGTCGCCTACGAAAGCGTGGTCGGCAAGCGCCCGTTCACCGCATCGAGCCCTGTCGACATCGCGATCGCCCAAGTGAATGAGCCGGTGCCGCCGCTGCCCGCGTCCGTCTCGCCTGCTCTCGCAGCGCTCATCATGGACCTGCTCGAGAAGAACCCACGCAAGCGACCGCGAGACACGGCCGAGCTTGAAGGCCTGTTGACGAGCCTGCGGCTCCCGTCACCCGCTGAGCGTGCGATGCGCGAGCGCGGCACCGCCCCCGCTACCATCACACCTCGGCGCAGTGGCCGCGCACCCAAGAGAGCAATGCCGCCGTCGATCGCCCCAAAGCGACACCGGCCCCGACCCGACGCGCCTTCTGGCCGTTCTACCGAGGGGAAATGACACAATGAACGCAGACGCGACGCTGTCGACGCAGACGCAAGGATTGATATGAACGACGGAGCGAGGCTCCTAGCGGGCCGCTACGAGGTGGGCGATCTCATCGGCCGAGGAGGCATGGCCGAGGTCCACATCGGCTATGACACCCGCCTGGGCCGGAATGTCGCCATCAAGATTCTGCGCGCCGACTTGGCGCGAGACCCGAGCTTCCAGACGCGTTTCCGCCGCGAGGCGCAGGCCGCGGCAGGCCTCAACCACCCCGCGATCGTTGCCGTGTACGACACAGGCGAGGACCAGATCCGCACTGAGCAGGGCGGCCTGCAGGCAGTGCCTTTCATCGTCATGGAGTACGTCGAGGGCCACACGGTGCGCGACATCCTCAAGGGCGACGTCGCCGCTCCGATCGATGAGGCGATCGAGATCACCATGGGTGTGCTCTCGGCGCTTGACTACGCCCACCATGCAGGCCTCGTCCACCGTGACATCAAGCCCGCGAACGTCATGCTGACGCCCACCGGCGCCGTCAAGGTGATGGACTTCGGCATTGCGCGGGCCTTGGCCGACGTCGGTCAGACGATGACGCAGTCACAGGCGGTTGTCGGCACAGCCCAGTACCTCTCACCCGAGCAGGCCCGCGGCGAGAATGTCGACGCTCGCTCCGACCTGTACTCGACCGGCTGCCTTCTCTTTGAACTGCTGACGGGACGCCCGCCGTTTGTGGGCGACTCTCCCGTATCGGTTGCCTACCAGCACGTCCGCGAGGCCGCCCCGCGTCCCTCGCAGTTCGCGTCCGACGTTCCTTCCGCGCTCGACGCGGTGGTTGAGCGCGCCCTGCAGAAGGATCGTGCGAACCGTTATTCGACCGCTCAGGAGTTCATGGCTGACCTCCAGCGTGTGCTCGACCCCTCCGCCGCTCCCGCGAGCGGTGCGAACCCGATCGGCTCGGCCGCGTATGGCGCCGGGGCTGCTGGCGTTGCCGCGGCTGGAATCGGTGGCGCTGCACTGGGTGCGGGCGCAGGTCAGGCACCGTCCTCGCCGTACGCACCGTATGGCGGTCCGTCGACGCCCGGCGAGGGACAGCCTGAGACGGGACCCACGGCGGTCATGCCGGCAGCGGTTGCTGCCGGTGGCAGCTCATGGGGTTCGGTCATGGGTGGCGCGACGCCTCCTGTGGCCCCTCGACCTACCACAAGCACGCTTGTCACCGACGAGGAGCTCGTCGAGGACACGGACAGCCGGCGCCGCACGCTCATCCAGGTGGGCATCGCCGTTGCCGCCCTCATCGCCCTCATCCTCTTGGTGTTCGCCATCTTCAAGCTGGCCGGACCCAAGGATGACGGACCGGTTGAGCCTGACGTGACGATGGTGACAATCCCCGACCTGCAGAACTTCTTGCAAGAGGACGCGGAAGAGCGGCTCACGAACGACGGCCTCAAGGTCGATGTCGAAGAGGAGATGTCGCAAGACGTCGAGAAGGGCCGCGTCATCCGCACCGAGCCACCAGCAGGTGAGCAGGTCGAAGAGGGCTTCACCGTGCTCCTCGTCGTCTCTTCCGGGCCGGATCAGCTCCAGATCCCAGACGTGCGGGGCAAGACGCAGCAAGAGGCGATCGACCAGCTCGAAGAGCTTGGCCTCAAGGTGACCGGCTTTGAGAACGACAACGACCCCGACGTCGAGAAGGGCCGTGCGACAAGGACGGATCCGGTCGCGGGCACCGAGGTCGCCGTGGGCTCGGAGGTCATCCTCTACGTCTCCTCCGGTCAGGTCGAGGTCCCCGAGCTGCGCAACAAGTCGGCCGCCGAGGCCCAGCAAGAGCTCATCAAGCTTGGCCTCCTTGCCGACGTCCAGCAGATCGAGACCAACGAGTACAGCCCGGGCATCGTGTTCGAACAGAGCCCCCTGCCGGGCCTCGTCAACCAGGGCTCCGTCGTCACTCTCAAGGTGGCGAAGGCACCCACGACGGTTGCCGTGCCCAATGTCGTCGGCAAGACGATCAATGAGGCGACAGCCCTGCTGCAAGGCGCGGGTCTCAAGGTCCAGCAGACGACTGCGACCTCAGACACTGTCGAGAACGGCAAGGTCATCTCGTCCAATCCGTCCGCCGGAATCCAGGTGGCTGTCGGCACAACGGTGACGATCACGGTGTCGACCGGTCCCGGCGGCGGTCCGCCTCCCGAAGACCCGTAAGAGCCAAGGCGGGTGAGATGTCTGGTGCACCGCGCGGGAATGAGTTGAGCCCGCGCGGTGTCCTACCAGGCACCATGAACGGACTGCTGACTGCTGCGGGGCTGCGTGACTACGTCGAAGCCCGTCTCGACGCTGTGTTCGAGACCCTCGATGACCACATCACCGCGGCGATGGGGGAGCTTCCCGCCGCAGGGGCCGACTACCGCAACCTCTGGCAGTCGATCGGTCAGCAAGTAGGCGGCGGCAAGAACCTGCGCCCATCGCTCACCCTCGCGGCATACGCAGGCCTTGGCGGCGACGAGGACGACGCGATCCTGCCCGTCGCCGCAGCGATGGAGATGCTTCACATCGCCATGCTCATCCATGACGATGTGCTCGATCACGACGAAGTGCGTCGCGGCAGACTGAACGTCGCGGGCCTGCGTCGTGCCGAACTCGACGGCAGCCCCCTGAGCCCCCAACGCGTCGACGACCACGTGCTCGCCGCCGCCCTGCTGGGCGGTGACCTGGCCCTCGCGTCGGCGTATGACCTCATCTCCCGTGCATCCTTGCCGGCCCACCACCGCTTGGCGTGCCTCGACCTCGTGACGCGAGCGATCCGCACCACGATCGCTGGCGAACTGCTCGACATGTACGGCGACCTTGTCGAGCCAACCGAAGCGAACTCGCTGCTCGTGGCCGAGCTGAAGACCGCGACGTACTCCTGCGTGGTGCCATTGCGCGCGGGTGCTCAGCTTGCAGGCGCTGATCCAACGATGGTGACCCACCTTGAGCGCATCGGCGCATCGCTCGGGTTGTCCTTCCAGCTCGTCGATGACGACCTTGGCGTCTTTGGCGACCCAGCGGTCACCGGCAAGTCCGTGCTGTCCGATCTTCGCGAGGGCAAGCGCACCGAGTTGCTGCGCCTCGGCTTCCACATGGCCGACGCTGCCGGCAGGGAGGTGCTGACGAACGCCGTCGGCAATCCTCACGTTGACGCGGCAGCAGCGACGGCTGTGCGCGACGTGCTGGAAGCGTCGGGCGCGCGCGGTCGAGCGTTGAAGGTGGCTCGCCAGCATGCCCGCACGGCACGCCGCATTGCGCAGGAGCGTGTGGCTGCGCCATTGTCGGGGTATCTAATCGAGCTCATTGACTGCCTTGAGGAGCGCACATCGTGACCACCGGTCGGGACGGGGACCATCAGGTCCGCGATCACGACAACGCGACATCACTCGCGCTGTATGACGCCACTGCGCGGAACGCCGCGGCGCAGGTCATCGCGCGATACTCGACGTCGTTCGGCCTCGGCGCTCGGCTCCTTGATCGCACCACGCGCACACACATCACGAGCATCTACGCGATGGTGCGCGTGGCCGACGAGATTGTCGACACGTATCGCGGGGCCGATGCGCGCGAGCAACTCGATCGTTTCGAGCGGGACGTCCACGCCGCGATGGAGGGGCAGTTCTCCACCAACCTTGTTGCTCACGCCTTCGGGCTGACCGCGCGCGAGGTGGGCATCGGACGGGACCAGACGGAGCCGTTCTTCTGCTCGATGCGCACTGACCTTGATATCTGCGACCACACGCAGGCGAGCTTTGACAGGTACGTCTTCGGTTCGGCCGAGGTCGTGGGCGAGATGTGCGTCGCGGCCTTCCTCGCGACGCCCGATGGACCCGGCGACATCCCCGATGACATTCGCGAGGGCGCGCGCCGGCTCGGTGCGGCTTATCAGAAGATCAACTTTCTGCGGGACCTCGCCCACGACGGCACGCTTGGGCGTTCGTACTTCCCCGGCGTGACGGCTGACACGTTGGACGACGCGACGTTGGCCGAACTTGTCGAGGACGCCCGTCTTGACATCACCGCTGCCGAAGCGTGCCTGCCCGCGCTGCCGACACGCGCACGCATTGCCGTCACCACAACGGTCGACATCTACCGCCGACTGCTGAACAAGATCGCGCACACTCCCGCGGAGCGGCTCGTGACGACCCGCATCAGGGTGGCCAACCCCGTCAAGCTCGCGTACGCGGTACGCAACGCGTGCCCTGGGGTGAAGTCATTGCGGAGAGCCGCATGAGGACATCGCTGTGAACGAGCACAGCGGCTCCGGGCCGCGCGTCGTGGTCATCGGCGGCGGCGTGGGCGGCCTTGCCACAGCGGGGCTTCTCGCTCGCGGCGGTGCCACCGTCACGTTGCTTGAGCGTCACAGCCGGGTAGGCGGACGTGCGGGGCTCCTTGAGAAGAGCGGCTTCCGTTGGGACACCGGGCCCTCGTGGTACCTCATGCGGGAGGCCTTCGATCAGTATTTCGCGCTGATGGGTACGTCCACGGAGGCGGAACTCGACCTCATTGAGCTCGATCCCCGCTACCGGATCTACTTCGAAGGCGATGGCCCAGATGGGCCTGGGGAGATGCTCGACGTGGTGGCGGACCCGGATGCGAACTACGCCCGCTTCAACGACCTCTCGCCAGGAGACGGCGACGCGATGCGCCGCTACGCGGCCGAGTCCGCCGAGCTGTACCGCTTGGCGCTCGACCGTTTCCTCTACACGACCTTTGAGCGCCCAGACCGGGTGATTGACGGTCGCGTGCTGCGCGGCCTGCCAAGGCTCACCGCCTTGCTCACCCGCTCGCTTGGCTCGAAGGTAGCTCGGCACGTGCGGGACGAGCGCCTGCGCAAGGTGCTTGGGTTCCACGCCGTCTTCCTTGGCTCATCACCTGACCGTGCGCCGAGTCTCTTCTCCCTCATGTCGCACCTCGACCTCACCGATGGCGTGCGCTATCCGCGCGGTGGAATGTACGAGGTGATTCGGGCGCTTGAGAGAGTGGCCGTTGCCCACGGCGTCGACATCCGCACGGGTGCTGATGTGAAGCGGATCGTCGTCGATGACGATGACCTCGCTCAGGGCGTCGAGCTGGCGCACGGCGAGATGGTTGCTGCAGACCTCGTGGTGTCCGGCGCCGACATGCACCACACCGAGACCGAGCTGCTGTCGCGCGAACACCAGTGGCAACCGGAAGAACGCTGGGCAAAGCGACAGCCAGGAGTGAGCGCGCTGCTCGTCTTCGCGGGAGTGCGCGGTGAACTCCCCGAGCTCGCACACCACACCCTGTTCTTCACGCGCGACTGGAGCCGCAACTTCGCCCAGATCGTTGGCGACGGTGAACTCGAACCGCCGTTCCCAGCGTCGGTCTATGTCTCACGGGTGACCGCCACCGATCCCGGTGCCGCGCCCCACGGGTACGAGAACCTCGTCATGCTCGTCCCCTTCCCGGCCGACACGACGCTAGGCGCCACCGAAGAATCGCGTGCCCAGTTGCGTGGTTTCGCTGAGCGCTACCTTCAGCAAGTGGGCGCATGGGCCAGCGTGCCCGATCTCAGCGACCGCCTCACCATCCACGCAGTGACGACGCCCGCCGACTATGAGCGTGAGATCTCCGCATGGAAGGGATCGGCGCTCGGACTCGAGCACACGTTGCGGCAGTCGGCCATCTTCCGACCCGGCAACGCCTCGAAGGTGGTAGGAAACCTCTTGTATGTCGGCTCGTCCACCCTTCCCGGCATCGGCATGCCGATCTGCCTCATCTCGGCAGAACTGGTGGCAAAGCGCCTGCTTGGGTCAACGTCGGCTGGGCCTCTGCCCACCCCGGCGCCTGCGGGCTTTCTTACCCGCTCATCGCGAACCGACCTGCTCGGCGACATCGCTCGCGGAAGCCGTAGACGATGAGCGTCGCCTATCTCACGGCGCTTCTCGTGTCAATCGCGGGGCTTGCCACGCTTGATTTCCGCTACCGCGTCGCGGTCTTCGCTCAACCGCTGCGAACAGCGGCGACGGTGGGCGTCGCCGTCATGTTCTTCCTCTTGTGGGACCTCGCCGGAGTTGGGCTCGGCATCTTCTTCATCGGCGATGCGCCGTACCTGAGCGGCCTCGTGATCGCGCCCGAGGTGCCGGTGGAAGAGCTGTTGTTCCTCATCCTCCTCACCTACCAGACCCTCCTGCTGTTCCTTGCCTTCTCACGGCGTCGGGCGCGGGGGGTTGGGCGTCGGGCGCGGGGGGTTGGGCGTCGGACCGATCGGGGTGCCGGGGCCGCTGAGGGGGGCGGTTCCGCGTGACGTACGTCGTGTTGTCGCTTGCCGTGCTTGCCGGACTCGCAGGGCTCACGTGGCGAACCGTGCGCGGGCTGGGCTCGCGGGCGCTTGGCATGACGGGCCTTGTGCTGATCGCTCTCACGGTGGTGTTCGACAACGTCATCGTGGGCACGGGCATCGTCGACTATGACGAGTCGCTCATCTCCGGTGTGCGCATGCCGATCGCGCCCGTGGAGGACCTCGCATACGCGATCGGTGCCGTGCTCCTTGTGCCGACCTTGTGGACGTGGTTCGCGCGGCTCGCGCCCGAGGGTGCGGAGACTGGCCGATGATCGCGCGCGTTCTCAAGGCCTCCCGGCCGGTCAGTTGGATCAACACGGCGTTCCCCTTCGCTGCCGCCTACCTCCTCGTCACGCGCGAGGTTGACGCACGCCTCGTGGTGGGCACCCTGTTCTTTCTTATCCCGTACAACCTGCTCATGTACGGCATCAACGACGTCTTCGACTACGAATCCGACCTTGCCAACCCGCGCAAGGGTGGGATCGAGGGCGATGTGGTCCGGAGCCGGTCGGAGGCGAGGCGGGTGCACCGAGCGATCATCTGGTCGAGCGTCGTCTCTGTGGTGCCGTTCATGGCGTGGCTGCTCAGCCAGGGTTCGGTGGCGGCGCGGGTGACGTTGGTGCTCGTGGTCGCGGGCGTGCTCGCGTATTCCGTGCCGGCGTTGCGTTTCAAGGAACGGCCCTTCATCGATTCGGCCACGTCCGCGGTGCATTTTGTGGGCCCGCTGCTGTACGCGCTCGTCCTCACGGGCACGCCGCTCATGGGCCGCGGGGTGTGGCCGATCTGGGTGGCCTTCATCGCGTGGGGCATGGCTTCGCATGCGTTTGGCGCTGTCCAAGATGTGACGGCGGATCGCGCAGGCGGCATCAGTTCGGTGGCCACCGTCATCGGTGCGCGCGCGACCGTGTGGTGTGCGCTTGTCCTCTACGTGGCCGCGAGCGCGGTGCTGCTCCTGCTGCCGTCACCCGGGATTCTCGCGGCGGTGCTGCCGCTTGCGTACGTGGCGTCGGTGGCCCGCTTTGCCCGCATCACTGACGAGACCTGCGAGCAAGCGAACAAGGGGTGGCGGACCTTCCTCTGGCTCAATCAGCCGGTGGGCTTCGTCGTCACCGTCCTCATCATCATCGCGTGGCGCTCCCCCTGAAGGTGGTAGACCACCTCTTCAGTTCCCGGGTGAGCCCTGCGCTAGTGGTAACTGGCCTCTTGTTGGCCGGGCGGCGCGTCGAGGCCGGGTGCACGTGACCGTACGGGCGCGCGGGGCTGCACGCGCATCGGGGTGGGCCCGGCGCACAAGAGGTGACACACCACTAGGAGCCCGCAACCGGCTCAAACAAAGAGGTGGTCTACCACTTCTAGTGGCGGACGAGCGGGGAGAGGCCTTCGGAACGGGCGGAGGCATCGGGCATCCCACACACCTCAAGCCAGTTCGCGAGCAGGCGGTGTCCGCCCTCGGTCAGCACCGACTCGGGGTGAAACTGAACTCCCGTCAGCGGCAGCGTCTTGTGCTGCAGGCCCATGATGACGCCGCTCGCGGTCGCGCATGTCACCTCAAGCTCATCTGACACCGTCTCGTTCTCGACCGCGAGCGAGTGATAGCGCGTGGCCGTGAAGGGCGAGGGCAGTCCCACGAGCACCGAGGCGCCCTCGTGCTCAACCTTGCTCGTCTTGCCGTGCATGAGTTCGGGAGCGTGCGACACCACACCGCCGTACACCTCAGCGAGCGCTTGGTGACCAAGGCACACCCCGAGCATCGGGATGCCGTGTTGGGCGCACGCGCGAATGACATCCATGGACGCACCCGCCGCAGCAGGCGTGCCGGGCCCGGGCGATACCAGCACGCCGTCGTACTCGGTGATCGAGTCGAGGGAGACAACGTCATTGCGCACCACGGTGGTCTCGGCACCCATCTGCCTCAGGTAACCGACGATCGTGTACACAAAGGAGTCGTAGTTGTCGATCACAAGGATTCGCGCCATCACTCACCTACCGTCTGGTCTTGGTACGGCAACATCTCGGACACCCACGGGAACACCCACTCGAACAAAGCGAACACGACGACCGCAATCGCAAGCACCACGATCGTCGCTCGCGCCCACGTGGGTCCAGGCAGGTGACGCCATAGCCAGGGATACATCATGACTTGTCGAACACCTCCTGTGGATACCCGTGGCCCGTCGGGGCCCAATATTCAAGCTCTCCATGCACAATAAACCGCTTCTCGGCCGAGAACTTCGGGTGGCAGGACGTCAGCGTGATCGACGCTGTGGTGGGCAGCGCGCCAGGCGCGTTGGGAACCGGCGCGATCACCTCCACCTGATGAGGCAGCACAATCTGGCTCGCGGTCACTCGATAAACGAACCAGGCCTCCTCGGTTTGGACGATCAAGGCGTCCCCTGCAATCAGCTTGTCGACGTCCGCGAACGGCTTGCCATAGCTGGTGCGGTGGCCAGCGATCGCGAAGTTGCCCACCTCGCCCGGCATCGCGGTCGACTGATAGTGGCCGATGCCGAGCCTGTCGAGCGTGACCTCGCGATCGGTGCCTTGCGAGATCGGCTTCACATAGTCAGATCCCCACCGCGGCACCCACAAGCGACCAAAGGTCTCCGGCGCCGCAGGCTCGGCCGTGATGGGAGCGCCAGCAGGCGAGTACACCTTCAGCTCGTCGGGGATCAGTTCAATCGGCGCCTCGGTGTCCGCCGCGTTCACCACGCCGTCGATAACCGTGACGGGCGGCACGCGAAAGTCCTCCGCGAAATCGGTGTCCTCCAGTGCCGCGTGCTGCGTCCGGCCGGACAGGATGTCCGTATAGAACAGCTGCCACACAACGAACAGACCGAGAAGGATGCCCGCCGTCACCAGCACTTCACCCGTGACGCCGGTCGCGATGGTGAGCCAGCGTCGGCGTGGTGCAGGTACTGCGGGCGCGGGCCGCTCATTGTCCGCGTGTGGAGGGGACTGAGCGCTCATGAGAGCACCAGGTTACGGGAGCGCCTCTCCTGGGTCATCATGCTCTCGGTGCTCGCGCACGGTGCCGGTACGCTAGGGGCCATTGCGGTGGCCGGACCGGCCCACCGACCATTCATCAGTCCAGGAGGGCATTGTGGCCGTCTCAAAGAAGCGCCAGAACGAGGTCTACAAGGTGCCGCGCAAGCTTCACAAGCCGGAGTCTGAGAACCCAAAGTGGCTCTTGCCGACGATTGTGACGCTGTTGGTGCTCGGGTGCTTGTGGATCGTCACGTATTACATTCTGGGCCGCGACTTCCCGCTTCACCTTGGCTACTGGAACGTCATGATCGGCTTTGGCGCCATGATGGTCGCCATGGGCCTCCTCACTCGCTGGAAGTAGTACCCGCTCCTCCAATCGAGTTACATCGCTGTAGTTCTCCCCAAGTCTTTCCACACCGGGGGATAACTACAGCGTTGTCATTTCCGGGGCACGACGCTGGGCTGGGCGAGGGCCGACGCTGGGACTGGCTGAAGGCACGACGCTGGGACTGGCTGAAGGCACGACGCTGCAGCGGGCGACCGGGCGACCGGGCGCCGAGGTGCGGAGTTCAGCGCTTCGCGGCGACCGAGCGGGCGGCGACGAGGATCGCCATGACGGCGCCACCTGCGATCGCTCCGCCAAGGTGGCCCTGCCACGAGATTCCTGGGATGAAGAGCCCGGCGACGAGCCAGATTCCGGCCGTTGTGGCAAGTGACTGCCACGGAAGCTTGAGCCGGTAGAGCAGCACTCCGTAGGCGGCGAACAATCCGAAGATCGCACCCGACGCGCCAACGTGCAGCTGATTGGGCGCGCCCAAGATGTTGATGGCGATGGATCCGCCCACGAGCGACAACGCGTAGAGGAGGGCGAAGCGCCAGCGGCCGATGATCTGCTCGAGCTGTGTGCCGAACTGGAACAGCATGAACATGTTGAGGCCGATATGAAGGAGGCTGCCGTGGACGAAGCCGGAGGTCAGCCAGCGATACCACTCATCGGAAAGCAGTGGGGCGAATCCGTAGGTGAACTGCCACTCCTGCATCCCCAGTGAGATTCCGTAGAGGTAGAACAGCACGTTCGCGGCGATGAGTCCGTACGTGAGGTACGGCTTAGACCGCCCGCGCTTGAAACCGAGGGAGTTGCGTGACAATCGGGCCGCTTGATCAGCGGCGCGCGCACAGTCAACGCACAGCACGCCGACGGGAGCGGGCACCTGGCACTGCGGGCAGGTAGGCCGTTCGCACCGCTGACACCGGACATAGCTGACGCGATCCGGGTGTCGCGGGCAAACGGGCGGCGCCTGCTCGGCAGCGCCAGGCGTCGGCTCACTCACCTGGACGTTAGTCCTCGATCACGACGCCGGTGATCATGACGTCGTCGAGCGGACGGTCGCGGCCGTCGGTGGGGGTGGTGGCGATGGCGTCGACAACCGCGCGAGACTCGTCATCCGCGACCTTGCCAAAGATCGTGTGCGCACCGTTGAGGTGCGGTGTGGGCGCCACGGAGATGAAGAACTGCGAGCCGTTGGTGCCTCCCGGCTGGCCCGTGATCGGGTTGAGGCGCTTGCCTGCGTTCGCCATGGCGAGCAGGTAGGGCTGGTCGAAGCGCAGCTCGGGGTGAATCTCGTCGTCGAAGGTGTAGCCGGGGCCGCCGGTGCCGGTGCCGAGCGGGCAGCCGCCCTGGATCATGAAGCCGTCGATGACGCGGTGGAAGACGAGGCCGTTGTAGAAGGGCTCGTTCGACATCTCGCCGGTCTCCGGGTCCTTCCACTCCTTGGTGCCGGCGGCCAGACCAGTGAAGTTGGCGACGGTGACGGGGGCGTGGTTGGGGAACAACTCGATGCGGATGTCTCCGGCGGTTGTCTGCAAAGTCGCGATCATGTCGTCATTGTGTCACGCGTCGAGGAGCCTATTCGTGGAGAGTTTTGCCTGTTCGCTCCCGGCGCAGGGAACACCCCCGGCTCGCTTAAGCGTTGTCCCTGGTGGCAGGATGGGTGGAAAGCGCGAAACGGGAGGCTTCCGATGCAGCGACGCTGGGACAACGCAGATGTGAACAAGTACCGCAAGCAGGCTCTCGAGGCCGCTGAGGCGGCGCGTGAAGCCGCCGAGCGAGCGGCCGACGCTGCCGGGAGGGCGGCGCACACCGCCAAGACGTGGGCCGGCCCGCGCGTGAAGGATGCCAAAGAGTGGGCCGCACCGCGCGTCGAGCACGCCCTTGAAGACGCACGCGAATGGGCCGCGCCGCGCGCTCGTGGTGCGTACAAGGCCGCCGCTCGCAAGGCGAACCCGTACGCGAAGAAGGCGGGTGCCAAGGCAGAGCAGTGGGTCGACTACGCACAGGGCGCTTTGGTGGGGGCAGCGATCCCCGCTGTACTTGCGGCCTTTGACCGCGCCGCCGAGGAGGAGCGTCCCGAGCGTCGTGGCTTCCCGTGGGGTGCCGTGCTGATCCCGGCAGTCATCGCTGGTGCCGCCGGTGCGGCGCTCGTCATGTGGGCCAAGCGTGACCCGGGCCGCGACGAGTGGGCTGGTGACGACGAGTGGGACTACCAGGGCGATGAAGACTTCAGTGCTCGTCTGCGCCGTGACGTCAACCGGGCGGCCGACGCGACGGCGGCTGCGGCGCGCAAGGCCGCGAGCGCTGTGTCGGCGGCGGCCACCACGGTCGCCGAGCAGGCTGGCCCCTACGTTGAGAAGGCGAAGGAGCAGGCCGGGCCGTACGTAGAAAAGGCGTCGCAGGCGGCCGTGACCGCCGCTCAGCGTGCCAAGGAACAGGCCGCTCCGATCGTTGAGAAGGCCACGGCCACGGTCAAGGCGGAGACGGCGAAGGTGATCGACAGCGTCGATGCCGCTCGTCACCGTGCCGCGAGCGAGATCGCCGACGTCCTGGATGACGCGGCTGATGTGTGGGACGACGAGGTTGCTGATGAGGTCACCGAGGTGGCCAAGGAAGCAAAGAAGGCGGCGACCACGGCTGCGAAGAAGGCAACCGGCTCCAAGCCTGCTTCGTCACGCACAAAGAAGACGGACTGAGCCTGGGCGGACTCAGCCGCCAAGGTGTTCGATCAGGATCTTCACGCCGATCGCGATGAGGACGGCGCCGCCGATCAGTTCAGCGGATCCGCTCAAGCGGTGGCCTGCGCGCTGACCGAGGGCGACGCCCAACAGGCTGATACCTCCCGTGATGGCGCCGATGACAACGGCGGCGAGCACGATCGAGGTGCCGAGTAGGGCAAGCGAGACGCCCACCGCGAGCGCATCGATGCTTGTCGCCAAGCCGAGCAGGAGAAGTGCGCTGATGCCAATGCGCGGGACACTCACGCGTTCGGCTGTGTTGTCATCGTCGCTGCGGAGCTCGCGGAAGGACTCCCAGATCATCTTGCCGCCGATCATGGCGAGCAGACCAAAAGCGATCCAGTGATCGACCTCGACGATGGCGTCAGCAAA
>CAZRHL010000001.1:0-60470 GCA_964600005.1 uncultured Demequinaceae bacterium | reverse complement strand
TACCGGGAGGTCCCGGGCGTGCGCGGCTGGGCCGCACGTAGGGCCTCGTGACGGCGGCGCGTACGCCGGGCGTCGGCCCCGGCCACATCTGGCCTGCCCCCGTTGCCGCACCGCTGCACGAGACCCCGCCGCTAAACGCGACTGTTGAGGTTCCTGGGTCGAAGTCCCTGACAAACCGCTATTTGGTGCTCGCCGCCCTCGCCGATGGCCCGGTGACGGTGCGCGGGGGGCTCATCTCGCGGGACTCGGACCTGATGATCGGCGCGCTGCGCTCCTTGGGCATTGGCGTCGACATCGACGGTGCAGACGGCGTGTGGACGGTGACGCCCGGGCCGATTCAGGGCGGCGTCCACATTGACTGCGGCCTTGCGGGGACCGTCATGCGTTTTGTGCCGCCGCTGGTGCTGCTGGCCGGCCTTGCGGGCGACACTCGCCCTGTCACCTTTGATGGCGACGAAGGCGCGCGCGTGCGTCCGATGGGACCGCTGCTCGACGCGTTGCGCGCCCTTGGCGCGACCGTGGACGACGACGGCCGCGGCACTCTGCCGTTCACCATCACCCCGCCTGCCGAGGTGCCGGGTGAGGTGGATGTCGACTCCTCGGCGTCGTCCCAGTTCGTGACGGCGCTGTTGCTCATTGCGCCGCGCTTGCCGCAGGGACTCACCGTGCGTCACATCGGCGAGAAGCTGCCGAGCTTGCCGCACATCGATATGACGTGCGCGACGCTCCGCGAGGCGGGTGTGCGCGTCGATCAGCCAGATGAGCGCACATGGGTGGTTCATCCGAGTGCGCTGCATATGCCGCAGGTGCGGGTGGAGCCCGACCTCAGCAACGCGGGCCCGTTCATGGCGGCCGCCCTCATTGCCGGTGGCGAAATCCGCATCCCTGGGTGGCCGAGCGAGACGACTCAGCCTGGCGCGCTGTATCCGGAGCTGCTCGAGCGTATGGGAGGCACCTGCACGCTCGACGGCGACGTGATGACGGTGCGCGGCGATGGTCGAGTGGTCGGGATCGACGCGGACCTCTCCACAGCGGGTGAGCTCACGCCGACGATAGCGGCGCTGTGCACCGTGGCTGAGGGGCCGAGCGTCATCACCGGCATCGGACATCTGCGCGGGCACGAGACGGACCGCTTGGCGGCGATCGCGACCGAGGTGACGCGCTTGGGCGGTGCGTGCGAGGCCACCGACTCCTCGCTCGTGTTCGGCGGCGCGCCTGATCCTGCCGGAATCAACGCCGGCCTTCACGCCGCAGAGGTCGAGACGTATCACGATCACCGTATGGCCACCTTTGGCGCGATCGTCGGCTTGCGCGTTGCAGGCGTTGAGGTGGTCAACGTGGGCACCACGTCAAAGACGATGCCCGACTTCCCTGCCATGTGGCAGGCGATGGTGAACCCCGGCCCGACGCTGGGGCAGGCAGGCACCTCGGGGGCAATCCGCGCGTGAGCGACTGGGCCCAGTACGACGAATCCGACGCCCGGGTGCGGCCTGGTCGTCGCGGGTCGAGGCCCCGCACCAAGCGTCGGCCGGCTCATGACGATGCGGTTGACGGCACCGTTGTCGCCGTCGATCGGGGCCGTTACACCGTGCTCACCGAGGCTGGTCCAACCGTGATGGCCGTCAAGGCGCGAGAGGTGGGTCGGCGCGGTCTCGTGGTTGGCGACATCGTGCACCTCGTGGGTGATGTGAGCGGCAAGCCCGACACGCTGGCGCGGATTGTGCGCAGGGCCGAGCGCGCATCGGCGCTCAGGCGGACCGCGGACGATACCGACCCCACCGAGCGGGTGGTCGTGGCGAACGCGGATCAGCTCGCGATCGTCGCCGCCGTGGCAGATCCCGAGCCGAATCCCCGGATGATCGACCGGGCGCTCGTCGCCGGATTCGATGCCGGGCTGAGTGCCGTGCTCGTGCTGACCAAAGCGGACCTCGCGTCGGCCGAGCCGATGCGGGCGCTCTATGAGCCGCTGGGGGTCACCGTCATCGAGGTGTCCGTCCTGCGCGAAGGCGGGCCTTCGGCGGACCCAGGCTTTGCGCGGCTCCAAGAGCAGCTCCACGGCGTCAAGACCGTGTTTGTTGGGCCTTCTGGCGTAGGCAAGTCGACCTTGGTCAACGCCTTGGTGCCCGCCGCCGACCGCGCCGTGGGCCGCGTCAATGACGTGACAGGGCGCGGCCGCCACACGTCGACATCCTCCGTCATGGTCGAGGTCCCTACCGGCGGCTGGATCATCGATACGCCTGGGGTGCGCTCCTTTGGCTTGGCACATGTGGACCCGGAACACATGCTCCGCGCTTTCCCCGATGTGGCCGATTACGAGGAAGAACACTGCCCGCGCGGCTGTCAGCACGTGAGCGCCGCCGATGGCTGCGAACTCGACTCCTGGGCTGCCGGCTCTCCCGAGCGTGAGATCAAGCTCGATTCGATTCGCCGCCTGCTTGCGTCCCGGTTGGCAGGCGAGAGCTATTAGCTGCGCACGCGTTGAGGCGTGACCGCCGAGGCGCCAGCAAGCTCGCTCACGACGCCATGGGCCGCGTTGAAGATGTCGAGCGCCGCCCATGCGGTGTCCCTGCGAGTGGGGCTCACCCGGGTGAGCACTCCTGACTCGGCAAGCCGCGCGATGGCGTCATAGGCGCTGGCCTGGGAAGCGCCGGTGAGGTCTTGGACACGTTGGGCGCTGACTGTGGGGTTGTCGACGAGCACGTCGATGAGCGCGTGGGCGGCGGAGCCCCGTCGCGGCCGTGCGGCCTCGTGCCATTGAGCTGGCAGCAAGGCGACCGTCTCTGCGAGACGGCTGGCAGCATCGGCCGCCCTCAGCGTTGCGTCGGCAACCATCTCGACCATTGGAGTGGCGTCGCCGTCCCGGAAGCTTCTCCAGGCGCCGTTGTAACGGAGAATGTTGCGAGAAAGTGCGGCCGAGATCGGCACAATTGACCTCTCAGTGGCTCTCCTGGAACGAAACACGCCGTTGATGAGGCTGCGAGCCACCTGATCGTTGCTCTGCGGGAAGGGTTCGATCGACCTCAACTGAGCGTGGGTGATCGCTGCTTGGGTGACGGGGTCAAGGTCGTGTCTGGCCGCAAAAGCGATGAGGTCGTCCATGAGCGCCGGAACGCGTGCAGGATGCGGTGGCACGTAGTCGGCGCCGTCTGGCCAAAGATCAGTGCCTCCTTGCCACGTCTGCACGCCACGATATGCGGCGCCAACTCGATGTCCCGACGCCATGCGACGAGGCGGGCTGTAGGCAAGAGAGACCGATCCGAGCGTGACCGCCCGACGGCTCGCATTGATGTGCGCGAGGAGGTTATTCCTTGCCGAGTGGATCGAGCGCGCCGCCCTCGTTGTGGGCTGTCCAGCGGCCGCAGCGGCCACCTGCGTGGGCGCAGCAATGTGGCCGTCTATCAGGTATGACGCTGATGCTTCAGCGAGTGCGAGTATGGCGGCCACTCCTGGCCGGTTCGTTGCCGGCGAGCGGTCGAGAACGGCCACGGCGAGCCGCGCCTCCTGGCACATGCTCGCGGTCTCTGCATCCAGGTGGAGCTGTTGTGAGGCAAGGCTCGCAGGCACTGCGGCTTCGTAATCGTGGACAAGCTTCACGCCCGAATCGGCAGGCGCCCACGGGAGCCTCTCCCGGGAGTGGGGTTGCAGACGCGGAGGCACCCGGCTCACCACCTCTCGCGCTCACGTTTCCTATTCTGGGTTGTGGCTGTATCTCAGAATAATAGACGCGTGCGCTCGGGCTTGTCGAGATTGCGACATCATGATGCCCTGGGCTGCCCTGAGTGGCCCGACGTGCTTCCACGACGGCCTCTCCACCCGAAAGCCGAAAAACTGCTCCAAACGCTTCAGGGATGTTGCACCACGTCTGCCACAGCCCCCGAGAGCGCTCCGGCTACGCTGGGCGCCATGAATCACCGTGACGATCTCGCCCTCGCCCTGCGCATCGCTGATGAGGTGGATGCCCTCACCATTGCGGGCTCGCTCGGGGATTTCTCTGTTGAGATGAAGCCCGATGACACCCCCGTCACGGCGATCGACCGCGCCGCAGAGCGCCTCGTACGCGACATCCTCACGCAGGAGCGTCCCACCGACGCGATCCTGGGCGAGGAGTACGGCGCCTCGGGCGATGAGACCGCGGGCCGACGCTGGGTGATCGACCCGATCGACGGCACCAAGAACTTTGTGCGCGGCGTGCCTGCGTGGGCCACCCTCATCGGGCTGCTGGTGGACGGAGAGCCGACGGTCGGCGTCGTCTCAGCTCCTGCGCTGGGCCGACGCTGGTACGCGGCCACCGGCGAAGGCGCCTGGGCTGCCACCCGCGTCCACGGCTTCCCGACGGAGCCGCGCCCCGTTCACGTGTCTGCCGTCTCCACTCTGGCCGATGCCTCGCTCTCCTACTCGGAACCTGGCGAATGGCACGCTGAGGGCAAGGGCGCGCAGTTCCAGGCGCTCCAGCAGGCGGTGTGGCGCACGCGCGCTTACGGTGATTTCTGGAGCTACATGCTCGTCGCCGAAGGCAGCGTCGACATCGCTGCGGAGCCAGAACTTGCTCTCCACGACATGGCGGCGATCGTGCCGATCGTGACCGAGGCCGGCGGCGTGTTCAGCTCCGTTGACGGCGTCCCCGGCCCGTTTGGCGGCTCGGCTCTTGCCACCAACGGCCATCTTCACAAGCAGGTGCTGTCGATCCTCGCTGAGCGCTAGACCTCAACAACCTCGCGCAGGTCGTACCACAGCAGCGACCTTTCAGCCAGACGCTCCTGCGCCTCCTCATTGCCTCCACGGGCGGCGGCGACATCGGCTTCGGCATCGTCCTCGTCGAGGAACACGCACGCGATTGACGCAGGGTCCAAGCGCCCGCTGATCTCCACCTCAGCTGGATGCTCCCCCGGTCCTGGCGTGACATCGGCACGCGAGACATCGGCGGCGATCACCGCACGCAAGCGCGATCCGTGCTCAAGCGCGGACGACATCGCGGCGAGATCGATCGCGTACTCGACCAGCTCCTCGTCGTCCATGTCGGGTTCACTGTCGCGAAGGGCGTCGGTCACCGAGAACCCGCCTTGCGGCTCCCACTTGCCCGATGCGTGGACCGCGAGGTCGTCAACGATGGCTGGGATATAGACCCTCATACCCCCAGTGTGGCCCCGGCAGCCGGGGCTGGCACGTCAACTCGCGAGCGAGCGGCACAAACGCGACGCACCTCACGCCCGATCGCCTGCATCGACTTGCGTGCGGCCGAGCGCGGCGCGCGCTCACCGAGCGCCTGCCCTGAGAGCGTCGCGGCATCACACGCGCGAGGATCCCACGCGATGGTCAATACCGTGTCCACCCCGGCAAAACGCTTGAGTGCATCCGCGATCGCCTGGCGTGGCTGGTCGCCCGCCACCGCCGCACGAACTCGGTTCACCACCACCACTCGAGGCGTCACATCCTCAGGAGCGACCGAGTCGAGCTCGGACAGCCCATGGACGAGCCGCTGCACGCCGAGCGGCTCCGCGCTGCCCACAACGACCACGACGTCCGCTGCGGCAAGCGCCGACAGCGTCGCCCCGTTCCTTTGCGGCGCACGAGTGTCGTACTGGAGTTCCTCGTCGCGTTCGACAGAGAAGCCGCAGTCCACCACCGTGACCGGTGAATGAGCCCGGAGCAGCTCCCATACGGGTTCGAGAGCGGCGGCCGACAGCTCCGGCCAGCGTTCGGCGCGCGTAATGCCTGACAGCACCCGCAGCCCCGGGGCGGCTTCAAGCGCGTGCCTGCGGACAGTGTCGTCTCCGAGCGTGCCGTGCAAGGACGCGCGTGCGAGCGCCGCAATCCCTGGTGCCTCATCAAGCATGCCAAGCGCCTGTGCTACCGCACCCCCGTAGGTGTCCGCATCGACGAGCACCGCACCACCGGCGCGGGCAAACTCGTAGGCGAGAGAGACCGCAACTGTGGTGCGGCCAGGAGCACCGGTGGGGCCCCACACCGCGACGATGCTGCCCCGCTGCAGCGCCACAGGCACCTGCTCGGCCACACCCTCAGCCGCGTGCTCCACATCAGGTGCTTGCCGCACAGCGCGCGCGATCGCCCCGGCGACGTCCTCTGCCGAGGCATCGGGAGCAACAATCTCGTCAATGCCGATTGAGCGCAGATGATCGGTCGCGGCATGCGTGCCAGGCGAACCGATGACGGCAACGCCAGCTGCCATGAACTCGGCCACCACACCCCGGTGAAGCTGTGGCTGCTCGGACACGACAACAGCGGCGCCGACGCCGGCGTGTGCCGCCGCGAGTGCCTCGCCTAGGTCTGCGCAGCGTCGTGCGACTCGAAGATCGGGCGCGGCGCCGACGGCAGCCGCCACAGTCGCCTCCCGGGGACCCCGGACGGCGATCAGCACCGAGATGCTCACCCGCCGCTCCCCGCGATACCGACAACAGAGACGTCGCCGCGGCTTGCGAGCGCGTCGAGAAGCGTCTCGATCTCGCCCCGCGGCACGACGACATACACGGTCTCGACGGTCGATGACGAGAAGCTGCTGCCAGAGCGCTCAACTGACTCGACAACGAGGTCCGCACCCACCTTGCGCGTCTGTGGGTCGCCGCCCGGGCCCTCTCGGGTGAGGAAGACATCGACGACAGATCCCTCCTTCACCCCAGACGCCAGTGGCAGCGTCGTCTGGACAGCGACGGTTCGCGACGAGAAGTCATCGGCATCAGCCAGCGCTGACTCGGGAAGCATCTCGCCATCGCCCACCGTCCGCGTCACCACCTGGCCCCAGGGGGCGTCGCCCGGCTTCACATAGTCGCCGCCGCTGAGCCGAGCGTCGACGACCATCACATCGGCCTCGGTGATGACGGTGCCCGGGGTGAGCGTGCCCTTGGCCGCGTAGTACGGCGTTGTCACGTCCGCACTGCGCACCATCGCGCTCACCCCCGCAACGGATGCGGCGATGAGAAACAGTCCAATGAGAAGCCGCGGATCTTTCCAACCAGGCCTGCGCAAGCGGCCTGCCAACGGCGCGTCGTTCATCTAGAGCCCCCTCCTGACGCGCCAATCGTGCCGTAGACGACGCAAGTGCGCCACTCGGACTGTGGACAACGCCCTCCGAGCACGTGGCAGTGCGACAATGCAGGCATGGACAAGCGCTTCCTCACCCTCGCCGACGTTCAAGAGGTGCTGAACATCTCGTCGCCGCAGGCGTATGCCTTGGTGCGATCCGGTGATTTGCCTGCTATTCAGGTGGGCGGGCGTGGCCAATGGCGTGTTGAGGCAACAGAACTCGAGAACTACATCGCCCGTCAGTACGAGGCCACCCGGCAGCGGATCTCCACCACCGAAGCCGACTGAGCGCGTGCGCCCTGCGGCGCACAATCGCCCGGCCGACGCTCTCGCTACAACGCGGCCGAACGCACCCTCGTCACAGCGTCGGTCGCGATAAGCACCGAGGCGCCGACGCCGGTTGACAGCTCGATGAAGTCGGCGCCCACCGCGCCGATGATCCCCGTCACATCCCCCGAGAGTGTTGAGGCGACCACGCGTGCCCGGTCGCGCGCGAGTGCGCGCAACGCGTGGCCCAAGCCCAGGCGTCGTTCCACCTCTGTGAGCTCCGCCGCCCGCGTGCCAAGCCCAGCCACCACCGTCACCGCGTGAAGCGGCACGAGCGTCTGCGGCCCGGAATCGCCGAGCAACAGCCAACCAGCGGCGGCGTCGACCATCACGCCCGCTGTCGAGACGCCATCGCGCGTCGTCACGGTGACGGCGCTCCCCTTCGCCTGCACGAGCCGAGCGGCGAGCGAGACAGACGCACGCTCCGCACGCGTGAGATCACGCACCTCGGCATCGAACTGAGCGGACTCATTCGCATCTGCGCGCGCCTCGAGATCGGCGAACAGTAGGTCCCAACGCATGGGCCCACCGTAGCGGCGGCACGTCCACAATGCGCTCACTCCGCTGGACAGGCGATGCTCGCTCGTGTACATCTAGCGTCAGCAAACATCATCAAACGGCATGAAATCACACGAAAGGTCGACAATGAGGGTGGGCAACGCACTAGAGCGGATCGGTGCATGGGTGTTGTTGGTGGCGATGCCGTGCGGGGCGTATGCCTTGGCGAATGCGGCGCTGTGGCAATGGCGGAACTGGCAGGAGGTGTGGGACGTCGACGATGCCCTCGCACTGGCCGCCGCGGCACTGGGAGCTGCCGTGGCGAGCTATCTCACCGTGAGCGCCCTCGTGATGGTCGCCGCCGCCGCGCTGCGACAAGGCCGGGCGATTCCTGTTCACGCGCGAGCCATTGCGCCTGTGGCGTGGCAAAAGGTCACCGCCGTCGCTCTCGGCATCGGCCTCAGCTCGGGCGTCGCCGTGCCTGCGATGGCGTCAAGCCAGATTCCGCCGGGGTTGGGCTGGGCCGACGCTCCTGCCACCGCCGAGCACACCGCTGAAGAGCCCAACCCGGTGGACATCCGGCTCGATTGGGGCGTTGCTGCGGTATCTGAAGAGGAACCCCTGCCGGAGCCCGAGGCTGAGCCCGTGGAGCCTCAAAGCACCGCTGACGGCGCCTACGTGGTTCAGCCCGGCGACTCGCTGTGGGGCATCGCCTCGGGACTGCTCGGAGACGACGCGACACCTGCCCAGATCCAAGCCGCGTGGCCGCTGCTGTACGAGGCGAATCGCGCCGAGATCGGCGACAATCCCTCGCTGATCTTCACAGGAACTGAACTGCACATCCCAGCGGAGCTCGCACGATGAGCGCGGCGGCGCACGCCTTCGCGCCCGCTCCAGCACTTGCCGCGCCGGTCACCGTCCCCCGGGATACGCCGCGCAGAGCGGTCACAACACCTCCGGCATACACGCCTTTTCCGAACCGGACTCGCAAAGAGCTCGGGGACCCCACGCCGCTCGTGTGCACCGTGGCACGGATAGCCCTTGAGGTGGTGCTCGGGGCAGACGGGATCAACCAGCTCGTGCGGTGGATATCCCCCGAGGTTCGCTCGCGCCTCCTGATACAGCACTCACTGTCCCGCAGGTCCGGCTACACCGCAAAAGGTTCCGTGCACATCCAGCGTGTGCGCCTGTGCCGCGTCAGCCCCGACGCCGTAGAGGCATCGGTCGTCGCCACCGAGGGAGACCTCGCCCACGCGATTGCGATCCGGCTCGAAGCAGTCTCCAACCGATGGCTGATCACCGTGATGGACGTGGGCTGACTCGCCGCTACGCCTCGTTCTTGCCGTGGCAGAGCTTGTACTTCTTGCCGGAGCCACACGGGCACTGCGCGTTCTTGGGAGTGCCGGGGAAGGTGCCGCCGTCGGCCGATGCCTTGGTTGCCGCTCCGCTCGCCGCCTTGCCCTTCGCGCCGCCCTTCGACACCGCGGCCTTGCCGCTGCCGTCCTTTGACGGACCCGAGTAGGTCAGGGCACCCATCTGGGCCTGGACCGCACCACCGCCGGTAGCCGTCGTGGGGCCCGCAGCGCGGCGGGCCGTCACGCCAGGAGCTGACTTCGCCGTCTTCGCGGCCGCATCGGCGTCAAGTGCCGAGTCCTGTTGAGGGGCCTGCTCACGCTTCTCCACACGGTAGAGGACCTGCAGCGCCTGCTCCTTCACCGCGTCGGCCATCGCCTCAAACATCTGGTGGGCTTCACGTTGGTACTCGATGAGGGGATCGCGCTGGCCCATGGCCCGCAGTCCGATTCCCTCCTTGAGGTAGTCCATCTCGTAGAGGTGCTCGCGCCACTTCATGTCGATCACTTGGAGGAGCACCTGGCGCTCCACCTGACGCATGAGGTCCGGCCCGATACGATCTTCGACCGCCTCGTAAGCGACACGAGCATCGGCGGTCAGCTCACGCTCCATGAAGGCGGGCGTCAGGTCGCGCAGACCGCCAGCCTCCTCGAGCACCTCGTCGATGGTGAGAGAGACCGGATAGATGGTCCGCAGGTCACGCCACAGCGCATCGAGGTCCCATTCATCGGGAGCGCCGACAAGGGTCACGGCGCGCACCGCGTTGCCAACGACGTCGTCGATAAAGCCACGCACCTGGTCGCGCAGGTTCTCGCCGTCAAGGATGCGGCGACGTTCACCGTAGATGATCGTGCGCTGCTTGGACGCGACATCGTCGTACTTGAGGATGTTCTTGCGGATCTCGGCGTTGCGGCCCTCGATCTGCGCCTGCGCGCTGCGGACACCGCGCGTGAGCATCTTCGATTCGATCGGGAGATCGTCGGGCAGCGCCGACGAGTTCATCATCGTGGCCGCGAGGCCCGACTGGAACATCCGCATCAAGTCGTCTTCAAGCGACAAGTAGAAGCGGGACTCGCCCGGGTCTCCCTGACGTCCGGAACGACCGCGCAACTGGTTGTCGATACGACGCGACTCGTGGCGCTCGGTGCCAAGCACATAAAGACCGCCAGCGGCGAGGACTTCCTCGTGCTCGCGAGCAACGGCCTCCTTGGCCTCCGCCAGCACCTCCACCCATACGCGCTCGTACTCGTCGGGGCTTTCTTGCGGATCAATGCCGCGACGGTGCATCTCCTGGACCGCCCGGAACTCCGGGTTGCCACCGAGCATGATGTCGGTACCGCGGCCTGCCATGTTCGTCGCGACGGTGACCGCGCCCTTACGGCCGGCCTCCGCGATCACCGACGCTTCCTGCTCGTGGTGCTTCGCGTTGAGCACCGCGTGCTCGATGCCGTGCTTCTTCAGTTCCTTGCTCAGCGCCTCGGACTTCTCAACCGACACAGTTCCGATGAGGATCGGCTGGCCATTCGCATGGCGTTCAAGGATGTCCTCGATGATTGCCGCGTACTTCGCCCGCTCCGTCTTGAACAGCAGGTCCGGCTGGTCGATGCGGATCATCGGCAGGTTCGTGGGGATCGGCAGCACGTTCATGCCATACGTGCTGTAAAGCTCAGCCGCCTCGGTCTGAGCGGTACCGGTCATGCCGGCGAGCTTCTCGTACTGGCGGAAGTAGTTCTGGAGAGTGATCGAGGCGTAGGTCTGGTTCTCCGCCTTGATCGCCACGCCTTCCTTCGCCTCGATCGCCTGGTGGAGGCCCTCGGAGTAGCGTCGGCCGCTCAAGAGGCGCCCGGTGTGCTCATCGACGATGTGGACTTCACCTTGCTGGACCACATACTCCCGGTCGCGGCGGAACAGCTCCTTGGCCTTGATGGCGTTGTTGAGGAACCCGATGAGCGGCGTGTTCGCCGGGTCGTACAGGTTGTCGATGCCGAGCGCCTTCTCGACCTTGTCAATGCCAGGCTCAAGCACACCGACAGCGCGCTTCTTCTCTTCGACCTCGTAGTCGACGTCGATCTCCATCTGTGCCACGAGCCGCGCGAACTCGACGTACCACTTGCCGTTGTCGCCGCTGGCAGGACCGGAGATGATGAGCGGGGTGCGCGCCTCATCGATGAGGATCGAGTCGACCTCATCGACGATCGCATAGTGGTAGCCACGGTGGACGAGCTGCGACGGGTCAAGAGCCATGTTGTCGCGCAGGTGATCGAAGCCGAACTCATTGTTCGTGCCGTACGTGATGTCGGCCAAGTACTGGCGGCGGCGGGTAGCCGGGTCCTGTCCGGCGACAACACAGCCGGTCTCCATGCCAAGGAAGCGGAAGATGCGGCCCATCAGCTCGGACTGGTAGCTCGCGAGGTAGTCGTTCACCGTGACGACGTGGACGCCCTTGCCGGTGATCGCATTGAGGTAGGCGGGAAGGGTCGCGACAAGGGTCTTGCCTTCACCGGTCTTCATCTCTGCGATGTTTCCGCCGTGAAGCGCCGCCCCACCCATGATCTGAACATCGAAGTGACGCATGCCGAGCGTGCGCTTGGAGGCCTCCCGCACCGCGGCGAAGGCTTCGGGCATGAGATCGTCGAGGCTCTCGCCGTTTTCGTATCGTTCACGGAAGTCTGCGGTCAGCCCGCGCAGATCGTCATCGGAGAAGTCCTGGTACACCTCTTCGAGCGCATTCGTGAGGGTGACCACCCTCTGAAGGCGCCGCATATGGCGTCCCTCACCCATGCGAATAAGTCGTTCGATGACTGCCACGATGCTTGTCCCGCCTTCCTGCGTGGGGCCGCCCACCATCCTAGGCGTTCCGTGATGGGCCCTGAATTCGTCTCGCTGTCGGCGCAACGCAAAGGCCGCCGCGGAATATCCACGACGGCCAGTGCGCGACAGCGTGCGTTATGCGGTCTCGCGCTCCTGTTCGCTCTCGGTCTGCTCCAGGTGAATGACGCCGTACGTCCAACCCCGGCGGCGATACACCGCGCTCGGCATGCCGCTGTCCACATCGACAAACAGATAGAAGTCGTGCCCCACCAGTTCCATCTGATCGATCGCGTCGGCTACCGACATCGGCGCCGCCTTGTGGGTCTTCGACCGAATCATGATGGGCGTGCCGTCGAGCGGAATCTCCCGCACGGCATCGTCAGGCGCGCCCTCCCACGGCACGACCGACGAAGCCGCCTCCTCGTCGGGTGCCGTCGCCTCGGCCACGGGCTCGGGAAGGGGCATGTCGACATCGACCTTGGCGACGGCGTGCAGACCCGGCTTGCCCTTGTGACGCTTCGCCCTGCGCTCGTGCAGCTTCCGCAGTTGATCGGCGATACGCGTCGAAGCAAGCTCAAGCGCCGCCATGCGATCATCCGCAGCCGCTTCGGCGCGGACGACATTGCGGCCATACATGGTGATCTCCACCCGCTCGGCTTCCGAGACGATCTTTCGGTTGCGCTCATGGACCACATGCACTTCTGCCCGCGTTGCGCGCGGGGCCAGGGCTGCGAGCTTCTCAAGCTTGGCGATGATCCGCTCACGCATCTCATCGCTCACTCGGGTGTGGCGTCCGACAATCACAATGTCCATGGCACTTGCTCCTTCGAGTGGGGACGTGCCGTGAACTGGCACGTCAGGGTGGTGGTTCACCGCGCCTCTTCGCGCTGTTTGCCTCACCCCCTCTACGCTCAGAAGGTGCGACCCGTGCGGTCGTTTCTTTACGCTACCGTGACTTTCTTCGGCGTGCCAGCCGCCGGTGCGCTTGCCAGACACAGCCCCGCATAGACCGTGATGAATCTCACCTCAAGGGCCATCGTCGCGGCCGCCATCGTGGCGCCAGTGGTCAACACGTCGTCAACCAATACAACGCCTTGCGCCCCTCGTAAGTGCCCTAATTGGACGCTTTCCGGCACCGTGAGAGAAGCGGCGTTGCGGCTCCGCTCTCGCACGCTCGCACCACGCTGCTCACCAGAGCCGATGACGAGAACGGGCGCTAAACGGGCTGCCACGCCTGCCTCTTTCAGACCCGTGACAACGGCTCGCGCGAGCAGCTCCGGCAGGTCAGCGCCGCGAGCGCGCACGGACCTCCGACGCGACGGCACCGGCACCACGGCAAGGTCGCCCAAGCCCGCCAGCTGTGATGCCACGCTCTGAGCGGCGCGCCTCATCGCGCTGCTGAAGAAGCGGTCGAGGTCACGGCGTCCGCCGTCCTTCCACGCGGCGATCATGCGGTGTGCGGAGCCATCGAGCTCAGCAATCGCCCACACCGGCAACGTCGCGCGCCCAGCGACGTGGAGCCGACCTGCCGCTGACTCAGAGCGCAATGGCTCGTCCCACCATTGGGCCGCGCAGTCGTCGCACCAGCGCGTGTCACGAGCCCCGCATCCAGGGCACCACACCGGCACCCACACCTGGGCGAGGTCTCGTGCCGCTTGGGTCACCCACCGCGCACGACCGGACATGGTCATCAGCCTTTGCGCCGACGCTGCTCGCTGCAACATCCCCGACCCACCTTGGGGAGACAGCCAGCCCGAGGGGCTTGGGGACTCTCAGCGCGCCTCCGATTGCGCTAGCCGGCGTAGGCGACGTCGCTCACGCCGATGACCTGGACAGTCCAGCTGTTGCCAGCACGCGCCACCAAGGAGCCCTCTGCGTCGATCGCAAGCAAGGTGCGCACGCCGTTTCGAGCGGTGATGCGCCGCGCCTCCGGCAGCACTGCCTCCATGCGCGTCCAGCCGCCCACCTCAGACTCTTCGAGGTTGCCGCTGTCCTCAAACAACGTGACGAGACCTGTTGCATCCGACCACGTGAGGTCGAGTGCGGGTTCGAGAGAGGGCACCATCGCAAGCGGTTGGCCGATGCTGAGCGGCGCCCCCGAGGGTTCGCGCGTGATGGCCGCGACGTCGAGGGACTGGACGGTGCCGGTCGCTCTGCTCAGCACCGCAAGTCGTGTCCCGTCTCGCGACACGGCGATCGCCTGAACCGAGCGTCCGGCAAGCCACGGAGCGTCGAACGTCAGCTGATCTCCGCCAGGCAGCGCGGCGACGATGCTCCCCCCAGATGTGCGCTCGGTGCTCCACACCCAACCATGACGGTCAAAGGACGGCGCGATGAGGTCGTCGCCGTCGAGCACCGTCTCGAACTCGAGCAACGGCGCGTCCGCAGGCACCGGTGCACTCGGGTCATACAGCTCGAGCGCCGGGGTCTGCGCGAGCACCGTCGAGACCGCAACATCACCGTCCACGACAAACGCGGTGGTCGTCGAGTCGTACGCGAGAGCGAGGCCCCAGGCGCGCGGTGGCAACAGACCGGCCTCGATCGACGTCACCAGCACGTCACTGCCATCAAAGAGCCCAAGCCGATCTCCGGCGATGACGGCGGCTGTGTCTGGCGGCAGGTCCGCATGATCAAGAGTCGCGGTCTGGTCTCCTGCGAGCGGGACGCCGCCAACGGTGACAGTGACCGACTGAACGGAAATGAGTTGGCGAAGGGTGAGATCGAGTTGCGCCTGTGCCAATGCGCGTTGATCGCTCGTGCCGCTCGAGCCAGTCGCCAACGAGACAAGAGCTGTTCCTTCATCAACGACCACGGCGTCGATGTCGAGGGCGGCGCCGGGCGGGAAACCAGTGACCACAGCATCTGCAAGCCATGGCGAGGGACCTGCGACAAGTTCACGCGCAACCGCTGTTGCCACCTGGTCGTTGTTGGCAAACCAGCGCACTTCGGGGATCGCGATCTGAGCGTCGGCGGAAGCGAAGTAGAGCTTGAGCGGCCTGAAGAAGCGTCCGAAGTCCGCCGCCGACATCACAATGCCGTCGGCAAGCGTCGAGATGCGGTTCTGACCGAACTCGTCCCGAGTGACAGTGAACGAGACGTCGGCCTGGACATCGGATGAGGCTTCGATCATCACACCGTCGGCGTCGACCACGGCGGCCACCGGAACGCGATAGGTGTGGGTGCCTGTCGCGTCGTCGTAGAGCTGCTCCACCTGGCGTGAGTCAAAGATCGTCACGTGCGCGAGCGGGTTCCACGTCATCGCCGCCTCGTCCGTGAGGAACTCGCGCGCCACATCGAAGCCGGACACCGATCCGCCCGACGATGCGGCAAGGAAGCCCTGCACGATGGCTCGGGGTGACGCGTCGGGAGTCGGACCTTGCAAAAGCGGCGCGAAAGGCTGCTGCTGCGCAACCTCCGAGTCGCCTTCGCGCACCGGGCCGCTCGTCGGGATGCCTGCGCACGCAACGAGGGCGCCACAAGCAAGCGCGAGCGCAACGATCCGCTTCATAGCCCCACCGCCTCCGTAGCCAGCGGCACGCGCTCACCCAATGCCTCGAAGCCATCGGCCGTTGTCTCGAGCGGCAACGGCGGGCGCACGCCGAGTCCGCGCGAACCGCGCGGGAGCATGAGCCGGAAGGCCGCGCCGTCGCCGGGCTTGCCCCATGCCTCAAGGGAGCCGTCGTGCAACATCGCGTCTTCTCGGGCGATCGAGAGGCCAAGACCGGTGCCGCCCATCGTGCGCGCGCGGGCGGGGTCGGCGCGCCAGAAGCGGTCGAAGACGCGCTGAACCTGCGAAGGAGCGAGGCCGACGCCGTAGTCGCGCACGAGCACCGCCACCGTTCGCTGCGTGGAAGCCACGGCGATATCGACCGGCTTCTCTTGGGCGTGCTCGATGGCGTTCGAGACAAGGTTGCGGATGATGCGACCCACGCGCGGGGCATCCATCGACGCGGTGTGGCGGCCTGCTTGGACCCAAAGGCGCAGCTCGACGCCCTGTTCCGCGGCTGCCGGGTAGAGGCCTTCGATCTGGTCACGGGCGATATCGGCGATGTCGTGCTCGTCGAAGTCAAGTTGAGCGGCACCGGCATCGATACGGGAGATCTCAAGCAAGTCCGCGAGGAGCGCCTCGAAGCGGTCGAGCTGCGTCGCCAGCAGCTCCGCCGACCGCGCGACCGCCGGCTCGAACTCGCCGCGAGCGTCGTGAAGAACGTCGGCCGCCATGCGAATCGTCGTGAGCGGGGTCCGCAACTCGTGGGAGACGTCAGAGACAAAGCGGCGCTGGAGGCGGGACAGGTCTTCCATGCGGTTGATCTGGCGCTGCAAAGACGCGGCCATGTCATTGAAGGTGGTCGCGAGAGTCGCCATCTCGTCGTGGCCCTTCACCTTCATGCGTTCGGTGAGATGGCCATCGGCAAGCCTGGCAGCAACTCGCGCCGCCGCACGCACCGGGCGCACCGCTTGCAGTGTGACGGTCCACGTCATGAAGAGGACGAGGCCCACGAGCACACCGGCACCCAAGGCGAGAACGCGCTGGATGAGCGCGAGCGTCTCTTGCTCGTCAGCGAGCGAATAGACGAAGTACAGCTCGTACGGCCCCGCCGAGCGCAGATGGATCGGGGCGCCGACGACGACCGCGGGCTCATCTGAGCCAGGCATCGTGGTGAACTGCCAGAACTGTCCCCCGCCCGGCTCAATCGATTCACGCAGGGCCGGCGAGATTGCCGTGACAAGGCGCTGCTCAGTGACAGGCGGCGTGAGGACGATGTCGGCATCGTTGCTCGGAGAGCGGAGCCACACGATGCTTCGTCCCTCACCGCCAAGCCTGCTTTGCGCCTCGAACTGGTCGTAGACCAAGTCCTGGAGGTCACCAGGGGTCTCGGCCGTCGACGCATCGATCGCCTGTTGGGTGCCGTCGACGTCTCGGGCTGACTCTGCCAAGACTCTTTCGATGCGCTTGTCGACAAGGCCGTCGCGGATCTCCGTCGTGACGTACGCGCCGAGCAGCGCAACGGCGGCAAGTCCGACGACCAACGTGGACGTGATGACGCGCAAGAGCATCGAATGCGTCCAGCGCCGGTACAGCTTCCTCATCGGCGCGAGCAGCATCGCCCCGATGGCGCCCGCCCGTCTGATCACTGTGAGTGGCCGCCCGCCTTGTAGCCCACGCCGCGCACCGTGAGCACAATCTCCGGGTTCTCTGGGTCCCGCTCGATCTTGGCGCGCAGGCGCTGAATGTGGACATTGACGAGGCGGGTGTCGGCGGCGTGGCGGTAGCCCCACACATCCTCAAGGAGGACTTCTCGCGTGAACACCTTTCCGGGGTGGCGCGCAAGAGTGACGAGGACATCGAACTCGAGCGGGGTGAGCTGGATGACCTCGCCATCGCGGGAGACGCGGTGGCCCGTCACATCGATCTCAAGGTCGCCGATGCGCACCACCGACGGAGCGGCGGAATCATTGCGCCGCAGCCGGGCACGCACCCGGGCGATCAGCTCTCGCGGCTTGAACGGCTTCGGCACATAGTCATCTGCGCCGGATTCGAGCCCAAGCACCACGTCCACGGTGTCCGACTTCGCGGTCAGCATGATGATGGGGACGCCGGACTCTGCCCGGATCTCCCGGCAGATGTCGATTCCGCTCTTGCCGGGCAACATGAGGTCCAAGAGGATCACGTCTGGCTGCTCAGCACGGAACACGTCAAGGGCTCGATCGCCGTGATCACAGAACACCGGTTCAAAGCCGTCTGCGCGCAGGACAATGCCCGTCATCTCGGCCACGGCCGGATCGTCGTCGACCACCAGGATCTTGGCTGCCATAGCGACATGATGCCACGCCCGATGTTTCGGGCTCTTGTCCCGCATGGTGAAGGCTCCTGCGCTGAGCGGTGCGAGACCTGTGCGCGACACCTCGTCCATGGCAGGATAGGCGCGTTAACCGAGGAGGGTTTGTGACGGATCGCCAAGGTCCTGGTGGAGATTGGGCAGCACCGGACGCGTCTTCCGCGCCGTCACCGAGCCCCTGGGATGCGGGCAGCCCCGCTCACGGCAGCGTCGGCTGGGGACCGCCGCCTGCGCCCACGGACTATGCGGCACCCGCTCAGCCATCCGTGCCCGAGCCGCCGACCGAGAGCCTCACGTTTCGGTCATGGCAGCCAGGCATCGTCGCGCTGCGGCCACTTCCCTTCGGCGACTTCCTCACCGTGCCCTTCCGTGCGATGCGCTTCAGTCGCGCTGCCGTTGTGGGCGCACCCGTGCTCATGTTCCTCGCGAGCGCGCTCATCACGGTGGCCGCGTTCTGGCTCGCCGCCACCGACAGCGGCGTCACTGACTTCTTCACGGCGACGAGCAATGTCGCCTTTGAGCCGCGCCCTGAGACGATCGGCGCTTTTGCCCTCGCCGGCATCGTGTGGATCCTGTCAGACACCCTCTCGGCTGCGGTTGTCGTGCCTGCCGTTGCACAGGCTGCGTTGGGCAGGCGCATGTCGCTTGGCGAAGCGATGCGCACCGCGATCGAACGCATCTGGGCGCTGCTCGGGCTCGGCCTGCTCACGATCCTCGCAAGCGTCCTGCTGTTCGGCGTCGTGTTCGCACCGATCTTCGTCAGCGCCGCCGCCGACAGCGGCATGGGCGGCGCCGTCGCTCTCACCCTGATCCTCGCGCTCGTGCTCATTGCGCCCGGCATGATCGTCATGTCGGTCTACCTGCCTGTCGCGCGCGCCGCGCTCATGCTTGAGAAGATCGGCCCCTTCGCCGCGATTCGCCGCGCCATCCGGCTCGTTCCCGGGCGCTTCTGGTGGACCGTCCTCATCCTTCTTGTCCTCGGCTTGATCAACGGTGCAATCCAGCAGGTGTTCTCCTTCGGCACGCAGATGGTCGCGCTCGTCGTCTCGGCGATCTCACCTGAGTCCGACATCGCGTTCTTTGGCGCCTTCGGGGCTGCGCTCATCATTCAGCTGCTCGCGAGCGCGATCGTCCAGTACTCGTTCGTCGGCTCGGCCACCGCGCTCATCTACCTCGACATGCGCTTCCGCAAGGAGGGCCTCGCCTTTGACATGGCGCGCGCCGCCGAAGCACGCGCCACCGCCACTCCACCTGTCGGCTGACATGTCAGCGCTCATACGCGACGTCCCGGTCGACCCGGACGCAGACACCGCCCGACGCTGGCTTGAGGAAGAGCTGTCCAAGGACATCTACCGGGACGACCACACCGACTGGCTTCAGCAGGTCTTCGACTGGATCAATGAACAGCTTGGCAAGCTTGACCGCTCAGCCGAGAGCGTGTCCGTGGGCGATGTCTCGGGCTCGATCATCGCTGGCGTCATCTTCACTCTCCTCATCGCCGTCTTGCTCTACCTCGTCTTCGGGCCGTTGCGCCGCTCCCGACGAATGTCTGGGTCCGCCACGGTGTTCGACGACGACGACCGCACGGCGTCGGCCATGCTCGCATCGGCAGAGGAAGCGGCCGCTCGCGGCGACTGGGATCTTGCCGTGCTCGAGCGCTTCCGCTCGATGGTGCGCAGGGCAGAAAAACGCGGCACAGTGGCAGTAGTGCCCGGCATGACGGCGTATGAGTTCGTCAAGGCCGCAGCGATCCCGTTGAGTGACCATGCGGCGGACCTGCTGTGGTCGGGTGAGCTGTTCGACGGCATCCGCTATGGCCATGCCTCCGGTTCCCAAGAGGCCTACGAGCGCATGAACCGGCTTGCAGGGGCTCTATCGCATGCTGGGCTCGGGGTGCGGTCATGACCACCGTCACGCACGCTGGCGCGGACTTCTATCGCGCTGACAAGGGCCCCGGCGCGAAGGCGCGCATCAAGGGCGCCCGGTGGGCGCTCCTCGCACTGGGCCTGCTCGTCGCCATCGTCGTCATCGGCTTCATCACGCGCACCGACACCGACTCGATCCCGATGTCAATACACAACCCAGGGCCACATGGCACCCGGGCTCTCGCCGAAGTCGCCGGCGATCAGGGTGTGCACATGCGGCAGATCGACGAGCTCGTCAAGGCCCGCATCACTGACCCCAGCTCAACGACGCTCGTCATCGGCAGCTCCTCCTTTATGCAGGGCTACCAGGCACAATCCGTGCTCGCCTACCCCGGACCGATTGTTGTCCTCGGTGATGGTGCTGCAGTTGCACGCGCCGCGTCCCGCTTCATCTACTCGAACACGGCCGACGCCGGAGTGCTGACGGCAGAATGCGTGAATGTCGACGCCCTCGCGGCAGGACGGGTGAAGACAGACGGTCGCGTGTGGCGCAATGCGGAGGACTCCGACGAGAGCTGCTTCCCCGCCGATGACGGTGCCCTCATGGTGACCGTGCAGCGCGAAGGCAAAGCCGATGTGACGCTCATCGCCGATCCCACCATCGCCACCAACGGCGCGATCACCGAGGAAGGCAATGCGGCACTGATGCTGCGCCTCATCGGCGGTCTCGACAACGTGGTGTGGTACACCGGGTCCCTTTACGACACGACCGTGCTGACGTGGACCGGTGACGGCATGACGCCGGAGAAGTTCGATGAGCTCCAGCCCTCCACCGACTTCTTGCCTCCCGGCACGGGCAACGCGCTTTATGCGCTCGGCCTCGCTCTCGTCGTCGTCGCCTGGTGGCGCGCCCGGCGCTTTGGCTCCATCATCCACGAACCGCTCCCCGTGGTCGTCCGCGCCGCCGAGACAACGCGCGGCCGCGCCCGCATGTACCGCGCCGCACGAGCGTCGGGACGTGCCGCAGCGTCGTTGCGCGCCGCCGCTGCACTCCGCATGGGTCAACGCGTTGGCGTCCCCCGCAACGCTGATGACAAGACCCTCGTGGCAGCAGTCGCGAATGCCGCAGGCTGGACGAGCGCACAAGTCCAAGAAACGCTGTTCGGGCCGCCGCCACGGACCGAAGCCGAGATGATGACGCTGTTGTCGAAGATCGACACCCTAGAGAACGAGGTACACGGATCGTGACCAACGCAGACGAATTCACGCCGCCGCCCCCCACCACGGCACCTGTCGACGCCCCTCCGCCGCCGTCTCCCGCTCGTGACGCGCTTGCAGCGCTGCGCGCTGAGATCGACAAGGCCGTGGTCGGCCAGGACCGTGCGGTCACGGGCCTCGTCATCGCGCTGCTGTGCAAGGGGCACGTCCTGCTGGAGGGTGTGCCGGGTGTCGCGAAGACCCTTCTTGTGCGCACGCTGGCCCACGCCCTCGGTGTCGAATCGAAGCGCGTCCAGTTCACGCCCGACCTCATGCCTGGTGACGTGACCGGTTCGCTCGTGTACGACGCCCGCACGGCGGCGTTCTCGTTCCGCCCGGGACCGGTCTTCACGAACCTCCTGCTGGCAGACGAGATCAACCGCACTCCTCCCAAGACGCAGTCGTCGCTTCTCGAGGCAATGGAAGAGCGCCAGGTGACGGTCGACGGAGACTCGCTCGCACTGCCCGATCCGTTCCTCGTCATCGCCACCCAGAACCCGGTCGAGTACGAGGGCACCTACCCGCTTCCCGAGGCACAGCTCGACCGCTTCATGCTCAAGCTGCCCATCGGTCTGCCGGAACGTGACGACGAAAGGAAAGTGCTGCGTCGGCACGCTGACGGCTTCAGCCCGCGCGACCTTGCCGCCGCCGGTGTCACCCAGGTGGCAACTCCCGCGGACATCGAAAAGGGCCGCGAAGAGGTGGCACGAGTCGAGGTGTCGGACGACGTGGTGGGTTACGTCGTCGACCTCGTGCGGGCTACCCGTTCGATGCCGTCGGTGGCGCTCGGCGTCTCCCCGCGTGGTGCGACCGCCCTGCTCGCCGGAGCGCGCGCGTGGGCGTGGATGCGCGGACGCACCTTCGTGTCCCCCGACGACGTCAAGGCTCTTGCCTCGTGGACGATGGTCCACCGCATGCAGCTGCGGCCCGAGGCCGAGCTTGAGGGAGTGACGCGCGACTCGGTCCTGCAGTCAGTGCTGGCCGCCGTACCGGTGCCGCGCTAACGATGTACATCACCGGGTGGACGGCGCTCCTCGCACTGTGCGCGGCAGTGCCCGCCTTCCTCTTGCAAGACCGCCTCGTCGCATGGTGGTGGGTGCTTGGAGTTGTCGCTTTCGCCTGCCTCGACGCAGCCCTCGCGGCACCCACCCGTTCCGTATCGGTCCGACGCTTCGTGCCCGGCGCAGTACGCCTGACGGAGAGCACGACCTCCACGGTCGAACTCGTCAATGAGACGTCCCGGACGACCCGAGGCGCCATTCGTGATGCATGGCCGCCATCCGCGGGCGCCGCCAGCAACCGCCACCGATTCTCCTTGGCCGCCGGGGAGCGAGGCGCTTTCGTCACGCCCTTGCGCCCAGTGCGGCGCGGCGAACGCCGTGCGGCTGCCGTGACGATCCGGACGGAAGGTCCCCTCCGCCTCGGAGGTCGCCAGCGGTCACTGCCCACGCCGACGACGCTGCGCGTGCTTCCCGAGTTTGCCTCACGCAAGCACCTGCCGGCCCGGCTCGCTCGCCTGCGCGAGCTCGATGGCCTCAGCCCCATCATGATGCGCGGCGCCGGCACCGAGTTCGACTCGCTGCGCGAGTACGTGATCGGCGATGACGTCCGCACCATCGACTGGCGGGCGACAGGCCGTCGGGCCGAGGTGATGATTCGCACCTTCCGCCCGGAACGGGATCGCCGGGTCTTCATCGTCCTCGAGACGGGCAGGCTTTCTGCCGCGCGCGTCGGCGACGCACCCCGCATTGATGCGTCGATCGAGGCGGCCCTGCTCCTCAGTGCTCTCGCCTCGCGCGCGGGCGATCGCGTCAACGTCACCGCCTTCGACCGCAAGGAGCGCGCTCGTGCTCAAGGACCCACAGAAGCGGCGCTCATGCCGGTCCTTGCCTCCGCTCTCGCCCCCATTGAGCCGAGCCTCGTGGAGCCGGACTGGCCCGCCCTCGTGCGCCTCGTCAACGGCAGGTTGTCGCAGCGTGCTCTCGTCGTGTTGCTCACCACGGTGGACGCCTCCCTCATCGACTCAGGTGCTCTCCAGGCGATCGGCACGCTGCAGGCAAACCACCAAGTCGTTGTCGCCTCGGTTGATGACCCGGAGGAGCACGACATGCTGCGTGCCCGTGGCAATGCCGAGACGGTCTATGCCGCGGCCGCCGCCGCACGTGCCTCTCTCGAGAAGGACGCCGTCACGGCAACGATCCGCAAACTTGGCGCAGAGGTGGTGACTGCACCGCCGGGGATGTTGCCTCCGCGCTTAGCTGACACGTATCTCGCTCTCAAGGCGGCGGGGCGGCTCTAGCCGGCCGACGCTGTGGGAGCCGGGCCGTCGCTGTGGGAGCCGGGCCGTCAGCGCACCTCCGCGGCACGCCCCACAGGCCCCGCTACGCCGCGTACGGCGCCACTTCAGAGCGGAACTCGCCGTCGACGTCGCCCGTCTCGCCTTGATCTCGCGCCACCCGTCCGCCGATGAAGATGTACGCCCAGAATGTGCCGCACGCGACGATGCCGAGCGCGACCTTGAGCCACCACGGCATATCGGATGGCGTCACGTAGCCCTCGATGAGTCCCGAGATGAACAGCGCAATCGTCAGCCCCAAAGCGACGAGCAAGAGCGTGCGGAACGTCTCCGTCAGCGCGACCATGCGCGGGCGAGGGCCCGGCACCAGCAGCGTCCAGCACATGCGCAGGCCCGCTCCGGCCGCGACAAAGACGGCACTCAACTCGAGCAGCCCGTGCGGCGCAATGAGCTGGAAGAAGATGTCGAGAGCATCGTGCTCCGCCATGATCGCGCCGTTGACTCCCAGCTGGAGCACCGTGTTGTACAGGAGGATCAGCGGAAAGATGCCCGTGATGCCGAGCACAATGCACAAGGTCGCGAGCCACGCATTGTTCGTCCACACCTGGGCGGCAAAGCTCGTGTTGTCGTACTGCTCGTAGTAGCTCGCGAACTCCACCTCGGCGATCTGGCGCCGGGTGTCGGCGTCGCCGATGAGCGCCAGCGCGTCGGGATTGTGAAGCGTGTAATAGCCTGCGATCCAGGCCAGCACCACCACCGCGAGAGAGGTGATGAGGCCCCACCAGCGCACGCGGTGCATCGCGGCAGGCAGGGACCGAGTGAAGAGCCCGAGGATGTCAGCGGTGCGCACCTGCGAGGAGCCCGTCAGCCAGATGCGCGACGAGCTGAGCAGCATCGACAGACGCGTGATCAGTGCGGGCTCCGGGGCGGCCGAACGGACCGCTGACAGATCCGCGGCAGTGGACCGATACAGACGCGTCAGTTCGTCCGCCTCCGCGCCTGTGCGGCGGCGTTTGCGACTCAACTCGCGCAGGCGAGTCCAGCGCTCCTCCCGCAAGGCGGAGTACGCGTCGATATCCACGCCGCTACCATGCCACACAAGGAGGGCTGATGAGCGCCAATGAGGAGATTGTTCTCGGTGAAGGCGTCGCTATCGATGCGGGTGCCGGGTCGGTCGTGATGCGCGCCGGGTCTGGGCTCATCGACGCGCTTGTCATCGGCATCAGCTTCATCTTTGTCGTCTGGCTCTTCGACCCGCTCCTCCGTGTGGTCAACGGTGGTCTGTACGCGGCTCTCAACATCCTGCTCGTCGTCGTGTGGTTCATCGTGGTGCCCGCTCTCATCGAGCTGTTGACGCGCGGGCTGTCCGTGGGTCGCCTCGCCGTCGGGCTCCGCATCGTCCGCGATGACGGTGGCCCCGTCTCGGCCCGCTATGCCTTTGGCCGAGCGCTGCTCGGCTTCTTCGAGATCTACGCCACCGCGGGGATGGTTGCGCTCACCACGTCCTTCCTCAGCGAGCGGGGCAAGCGCCTGGGAGACATGCTCGTCGGCACCTACGCGATGCGCACACGCGGCGGCCGCAAGGCACTGCCTCCGGTGGTCATGCCTTTCGGTCTCGCGGACTGGGCGTCCAATGCTGACGTGCGGCGCCTCCCCGATGGCCTCGCGCTCACGGCGCGCCTGTTCCTTGCCCGGGCGCACGAGATGACGCCCGACGCTCGCCGCCGCTTCGGCACCGACATCGCCGCGCAGATGACGCCGCTCGTCGCGCCGCCGCCGCCGGAGGGCACACACCCCGAATCGTTCATTGCGGCGGTGCTCGCCACGCGTCGCGAGCGCGAGTACGCAGCGGGCTGGCGTGCCGACCGAATCAATGCCGCCGACGCGCAACGGCTCGCCCGTCTGCCTTATGGCATCCCGGACGCCGACAACTAGGCGCCGACAGTTAGGCGCTGATCAGTAGCGGTAGTGGTCGGGCTTGTACGGGCCTTCGACAGCGATGCCCACGTAATCGGCTTGCTGAGGCGTCAGTTCGGTGAGGCGCACGCCAAGGGCGTCGAGGTGAAGGCGTGCCACCTTCTCGTCGAGCACCTTCGGCAGGCGGTACACGCCAACCGGGTAGTCAGCGGTGCGCACCCACAACTCGATCTGCGCGAGCACCTGGTTGGTGAAGGACGTGCTCATGACAAACGACGGGTGACCCGTGGCATTGCCAAGGTTCATGAGACGGCCCTCGCTCAGCACGATGACCGAGTGACCGTCAGGGAAGGTCCACTCGTCAACCTGCGGCTTCACAGGCTCACGCTTCGCCCCTGAGCGGGCGAGGCCCGCCATATCGATCTCATTGTCAAAGTGGCCCACGTTGGCGACGATCGCCTTGTCCTTCATCGCCGCCATGTGATCGATGCGGATGATGTCCTTGTTGCCAGTGGTCGTGACGAAGAAGTCGGCACGATCCACGTAGTCCTCGACGCGTGCGACCTCGTAGCCGTCCATCGCTGCCTGGAGCGCGCAGATCGGGTCCACCTCGGACACGACGACACGGGCACCCTGACCACGCAGCGCTTCCGCCGCGCCCTTGCCCACATCGCCGTAGCCGCACACGAATGCGACCTTGCCGCCGATGAGGACATCAGTCGCGCGGTTGAGTCCGTCCGGCAACGAGTGGCGGATGCCGTAGCGGTTGTCGAACTTCGACTTCGTCACCGAGTCGTTGACATTGATCGCGGGGAACAAGAGCTCTCCACGGGCGTGTGCCTGATCGAGACGGTGGACACCCGTCGTCGTCTCCTCGCTCACGCCCACGATGCCGGCAGCCATCCGCGTGAAACGCGTCGGGTCCGCCGCGAGGGAGCGGCGCAGCACGGCGCGCATCGCCTCGATCTCGGGGTTGTGCTCGGGGTCCTCCTCCTCGAGCGGCGGCGGCACTGCACCCGCCTTCTCGGCCTTCACGCCCTCATGGACGAGGAGCGTCGCGTCCCCACCGTCGTCGAGGATCATCGTGGGGCCATCGTGGCCCTCCCACGTGAGGATGCGATCCGTGTAGTCCCAGTACTCGGCAAGAGTCTCGCCCTTGACGGCGAACACCGGCACCCCATTGGGCGCCGAGTACGTGCCGGGGCCGACGACCACGGCGGCAGCGGCCTCATCCTGCGTGGAGAAGATGTTGCACGAGGCCCAGCGCACCTCGGCGCCAAGCGCCGTCAGCGTCTCGATGAGGACCGCCGTCTGGACCGTCATGTGAAGCGAGCCCGCGATGCGAGCGCCGCGCAAAGGCTGCGAATCGCCATACTGCGCGCGCAGCGCCATGAGACCAGGCATCTCGACCTCTGCAAGGCGGATCTGGATGCGACCGGCGGCAGCGAGGGCGAGATCCGCGACAACGTAGTCAATGCCGTGGGCATTGGTGGTCATGATGAGCTCCGTTCAGGGGTGGAGCGACGCACATCGGGCTCCAGGTAGATCAGCCGTGCCTCGGGAACAGCGGCGCGAATGGCGGCCTCAGCGTCGTCGATCATCGTCGCGAGCTCGGCGAGAGTCTTCACGCCAGGAGCCGCGATCTTCGCGGTGATGAGGATGTCGTCTGGGCCAAGGTGAAGGGTGCGAAGGTGGATGATGTCGTCGAGTCCCACCGAGGACAGTGCGGCGTAGACCGCCTCGATATCCTCGGGATTCGCGGCTTCACCCACCAGCATCGACTTTGTCTCTTTGCCGAGCACGAACGCGATCGAGCACAGGAGGGCGCCGATCATCGCCGCCCCGATTGCGTCCCAGCGACCGTCTCCGGTGACGAGCGTCATGCTGACGCCGAACAGCGCGAAGAGGAGGCCGACGAGCGCGCCCGCGTCCTCGAGCAGGATGACGGGCAGTTCAGGCGCCTTTGAGCGCTTGATGAAGCGCCGCCAGCTATACCCCTCACGGACCTTGTTCGCCTCGATGATCGCGGTACGGAAAGAGATGCTCTCCATGACGATTGCCGCGACGAGCACGACGACAGGCACCCAGTGCCACGAGTCGATCGGGTGGGGGTCAGAGAACTTGTGCCACGCCTCGTACAGCGCAAAGAGCCCACCGACCGAGAACAGGACGATCGCGACCATGAAGGCGTAGTAGTAGCGATCACGCGCGTAGCCGAAGGGGTGTTCGGGAGTGGCATCTCGACGCGCCTGCTTCACGCCGACGAGCAGCAAGACCTGGTTGCCTGCGTCCGCGACGGAGTGAATCGCCTCGGCCAGCATCGACGATGCCCCCGTGAGGACGAATGCGAAGAACTTCGTGATCGCAATTCCGGTGTTCGCCAGCAGTGCGGCAATGACTGCTTTGGTGCCGTGGCCAGCTTCGTGATGAGGCTCGTCGTGGCCCGCATCCTTCGCACTCATGCGCCCTCCCGAATCACAGCGAGCGCCTCATCGCGCACTCGTTCCATGACGGCACGGTCAGCTGCCTCGACATTGAGGCGCAGCAGCGGCTCCGTGTTGGAACCCCGCACATTGAACCACCAGCGCTCGCCGTCGGCAGGCCAGTGCGTGAAGGTGAGGCCGTCGAGCTCGTCCACCTCGACCTCGTCGTGCTCGAAGGCGGCACGGACCCGGGCAAGAGAGTCCGGCACCGACGCCACGGTTGAGTTGATCTCGCCCGACGCCGGGTACGGATCGTACGTGCCAAGCAGATCGGACAGGGTTGAGTCGTGCTCGCCCAGAGCCGCCAGCACGTGCATCGCGGCCACCATTCCAGAATCGGCGAAGAAGAAGTCGCGGAAGTAGAAATGGGCCGAGTGCTCCCCGCCAAAGACTGCGTCAAGCGACGCCATGTGCACCTTGATGTTCGAGTGACCCACCTTTGAGCGGACGACGCTCGCGCCAGCCGCGCTCAGCTGCTCGGGCACCGCACGAGACGAGATGAGGTTGTACAGCACCGTCGGCTGCTTGCCAGCGGCGAGCTCACGCGCAGCCTCACGCAGGCCGACAAGGCAGGTGATGGCGCTCGCGCGCACCACCTCGCCGCGATCATCGACGACAAAGCAACGGTCAGCGTCGCCGTCAAAGGCCAATCCGAGGTCTGCGCCATGGGCACGGACCGCCGCTTGCAGGTCACGGAGGTTCTCTTCTTCGAGCGGGTTCGCCTCATGGTTGGGGAACGTGCCGTCGAGTTCGAAGTACAGCGGAATGATCGTGATGGGCAAGGCAGGCAGTCCTGCCTCAGTGCCGAGCACTGCGGGGACCGTGTGGCCTGCCATGGCGTTGCCGGCGTCCACCACCACTGTGAGCGGCCGGATTCCGTCAAGAGGCACAAGCGAGCGCACGAAGGCCGCGTAGTCCCCCAACATGGCCCGCTCGGTGAAGGTGCCGACGGCGTCGGCCGGCTCGAAGCCGTCAACGACGTACCGTGCGGCGCGTTCGCGCACCGCACCCAAACCGGAGTCCTCCCCCACGGCGCGGGCGAGGGCGCGGCACAGCTTCATCCCGTTGTACTCAGCAGGGTTGTGGCTCGCCGTCACCATGATGCCGGGACACTCGAGAACTCCCGATGCGTGATAGAGCCCATCCGTTGAGCACAGCCCGATCGAGATGACGTCGATCCCGCGCGCCATGAGCCCTTCGGCTGCGGCAGTGGCGAGGCCGGGCGAGCTGTCGCGCATGTCATGCCCCACCACCACCGTTGTCGCGCCCTCCGGCAGCACGACCGCGTCAGCGAAGGCAGCCCCGATCGCGCGAGCGAGTTCGGGGGTCACCTCGGAGTCGACGAGGCCGCGAATGTCGTAGGACTTGATGATGGAGCTGAGGTCGGGGTACGTCACGGCGCAAGCCTAACCATGCGGGCACGCGCCCGTGGTCACTTAGGAATCCGATGCCACGACCCGCAGGTGCCCCCGGCGCGGCTCGGACGCCAAGGGCGGCTCCGGTGCGAAAGCCGGGTGGGCAATGGCCTCAGCCTGGCTTGGTCGGCCGGCCTCCCGCACAGCTCGGGCGAGAGCGTCGAGGTCGTCATCGGACGGCCCGGCCTCCTCATAGTCCTGCTGAATGTGGACAACATCCCAGCCACGCGGTGCGGTGAAAGCCTGCGCGTGCGTCGCACACAAGTCGTAGCAGTGCGGTTCCGCGTGCGTTGACAGCTGACCGACCACCACAGTCGAATCCGCGTACACGTAGGTGAGCGTGGCCGCCGCGGGGCGCGAACACGCCGTCTTGGTGCATTGCCTGGACACGATCACACCACGACCGTACCTGGCGATTTTGCGCTTGCTGAGCCACCACGCCGAGCGGCCGACGCTAGGGTCGCCTTATGAGGAGAGACGCCCATGGCCGCGGCATGAGAAGGCCCCTCCTGCCCCCCGCGCTGCCTGGCCACCGCACGCGCGCCGAACGTTTCGACGAGCTCGTGGCCGACCTGTCAGAGCGGCTCGGCTCTCGCTGGGCGTCTCGGTGGGGCAAGCTCGAGTTCGGTGTTGAGGACGTCCCTGCATCAGACCCGTCTCCATGGGAACGCGGAGTCCCGCTCGGGCGAGTTCTTCCCGGTGAGTACGGAGCTGCGACACGCATCGTGCTGTACCGGCGGCCAATCGAACAGCGTGCCTCAGAGGACGACCTTCCGCTGCTTGTGCGCGACATCCTCGCCGAACAGGTCGGGCACCTGTTGGGGTTGCGTGCTGATGAGGTCGACCCGACCTACGGAACTGACGGTTAAGAAGCGCGCGGCTCGGGACTCAAGGCAGCGGCGGGTACGGTTGCGGCACGACCGTCGCCTCAAGCGCGGAGTCTGAGGGTCGCATCGGCATGAGCGAGGCGACAAAGCCCGTCTCCCCCTTCATCACGACGCTCCATGCCACGTCACCCTCGATCGTCACCACGGTGCCGGCCGGGACGTCGAGATCGATCCACTGGACCGTCCTCGCCCCCACCGAGTCGGTGGTGATGGTGCTGCCGTCGATGTCGGCGACGATCACGGTTGTCGAGTACGGCGAGTACGCGGCGATCCGCGCATCGCTTGACGGCACGACCGCCACCTGCATATCGGGGCTGATCGCCACGGCAGGGACCCATGTCGCATCCGCTGCGACATCACCCTCAAGACCCTCATCCGCCACGCGCGTCATGACCGTGCGCGCCGCAGCGAAGACCGGAGCATCGGAGGTGATCTCAATGGCCCCGAGTGCCGAGACTGGCACGGCGAGATCCGTGACCACACCGGGCTCCAACGTGATGCCATTGCCTGTCGACCATGGCTCCACACCCCGTTGTGAGACGAGTTTCGCATCGACGTGAGCACCGTCAGGCGCCATCAGGCGCAGCGTCACCGTCGCATCGTGACCGTCGAGGCCGACGCCCGGGATGAAGAGCTTCTCCCCTGCGGCGCTCGGGCCCACCCACGACGTCCCGGCAGGCTGGAAGCCATCGAGGCGTGAGTCCTGAAGCGCCGCAGAGACGCCGGGACCCGTCGCCGCCACGTGGACAACGAGAGATGACTGTGACGCCGCGACCGACTCGATGAGACGGTCGACCTGAGAGCTGGCGGCCACCGGCACCACAAACGTGTCGTCAATCTTGCCAAGCGGGCCGTACAACGTGACCGTCACCTCGGACGGCGCTGCCGATGGATTGGTCAGCACAAGGCGCGCGCTCGAACCAAGTGCCGTCGAACCACCGACCAGCCATTGCTCGGCAGCAGGGGCGGAGCATGTCAGCGCCGTCCAGCCGGCGATGTCGCCATCCACCACTCTCTCGACCTGTGCACCGATGATCGCGTCCATTGCAGTGCCGTCACCGGCGACACGTTGAGTGCCAGGCGAATACGCATTGATGGTCCGAATCGTCGGTTCGGACGCGAGGTCACCACCCGATCCAACGTCTCCGACGGGGACAGTCTGGGGCCCAGGACAGGCGACAACGGGCGCAGGCGGCTCGACGCCAAAGGTCTGGGGAACGGTGCGGTCCACGGACGGCACGGCCGTGACGACAAGTGCGCCACCGCCGGCGACAACGAGCGAGACGGCCACAACGCGACCCATCACGGCACGGCTCAGCGAACGGCTCAGCGAACGGCTCATGGCGTCACCTCCCGCGAGCGTCGGAGTGGAATCGAGCCGATGAGCGCCCACGTGAGCGCGATCGCACTCGCCCACCACCACCAGCGGTGGATGGGATCGCGATACGAGAACGTCACCTTGCCTGCTCCAGCCGGGACGTCGAACACCGCGCGACCCCACGTGTCATCGCTGCGCTCGAGCGCGGCCCCGTCAGCATGCGCCGACCAACCAGCTGAATATGGCACTGCGATGACGAGCGTGCCGCCGCCTGGCGGAGGACTCAGGGTTTCGCCATCGGTGGCAGTCGCAGGAACAATGACGCGCTCGCCATCGGCCGCCTCGATCCATGCCCGTGAGACGGCTCCGTCGGCAAGCCGGTACGTCTGGCCCCGCTCTGAACCGCTCGCCAGACTCACCTGTGGGTTCTGGCTCAGCGCACTCTGGGCCCCTTCCGCTCCCGGCGCGACAACGATGGTGCCGATGCCCCAATCCCTCAGTGCGTTCAGATCAGCGGCGGGCGAGACAGCCGCGGCGGCAACTGTCTGAGAGATGTCAGCGATGTCTGCGCTGTTGCCTCCACCCGACAGCGGCGTGCCGTCGGGACCGCGCTGTGCCCGGCCAAGCACGAGCGTCGCGCCATCATGAGCGAGCACGTCATAGCCGATTGAGCCGTCCGCGTTCTCCGTCAAGACGAGCACCCGCTGGTGCTGGGTGCCCTGCTGGTCAAGTGGAACGGCGAGCGGAAGCACACCAGCGTCGGCCGTCGTGACACCACCCCGAGGCGCGTCGGGCAACGCCAGGAGGACGACGACGGCAAGGGTCGAGCCCGCCGCGAGCGTCGCCGCGCCTGCTGCGAACGTGCGTCCGGCGGCAAAGCGTCGCCCCTCGCCTTTCAGCACGTTGCCATGCGCTGACAGCCCCGCCACCAGGGCGCCGAGCGCAACGAGCGACGCACCCGTGCCGGGCCAGCCGGAAATCGCATCGTGCCCAGCGCCGTCACTCCACGCGGCGGTCGCGTGTGCAGACCAGGCCGCGACGACGAGTCCGACTCCCAGCAGCGCCACTCCCCACGCGGCCGGTTGACTGGCGCGGCGCGACGCAAGCGCGAGGAGCGCGCACACCAGCACAATCGCGGCGGCGGCTGCACCAAGTGGCCACGCATTCTCGAGGCTGCTTGGCCATCGCTCGGGATCCGCGATGCCGAGGGCTGTGCGCCACACATCACCAGTGACGCTCTCGCCTGGCCCCGGCTCGCGCGCAAGAATCGACAAGGCGACGCCCGGATGGGCTGCATGACGCACACCGGCAACGAGGCCTGGCAGGCCGACGACAAGCGGCACCGCCGCCATCGACATGATGCGCCACCGCTGTGCGCCCGCCCGCGTTGCCAGGGCGATGACGACGCCGAGCGTCGGCAGCAAGAGGACGGGCTGGGCCACAGTGGCCGCAGTCAGCGCAAGCGAACCCGCGAGCGCAGCAGATGGCGAAGGCCCCGGCGCTGGTCTTTCCTCACGTCCGCCGATGAGCTCACCTCGCCGCCAACCTGCGGCACGCGCGACGGCAACGGCTGTGCAGCCGAGCATGACGTGCGCGATCACCGGCCCGATGCGGGCATCGAGCACCGCTGCAAGGAACGGTGGCCACAAGCCCCACACGATGGCCGCCGCGAGCCGCACCCATGGCGCGCGCGTCGCGTGACCTGCCGCCCACCACCCGATGAGCAGCGCCATGAGCGGCGCCGTCGCGAGAAGGACAGCAATGCCGAGCCGAGTGCCGCCGGGAGCGATTGCCGCCGGAAGCATGAGTCCCGCATACGCCCCGTCGATCGCGGGAACGCCAAAACCGATCTCGTTCCACCCGCTCCATGCCGCGTTCCAGACATCGCTCCTCGAGATGTCAGTCACACCGGTGCCGGGCGCGACAAGCATGCGTCCCGCCAGCACATCGCTCATCCACCGTGACGCAAGCACTGCCGACGTGACAAGGCCTGTCAGGACAGCGATGAGGAATGACAAGCGGTGCCGTGCACGCGCACGTTCGAGCTCGGCGCGCACCATCTCACTTGGGATGCGTTCGGCCCGGGCACGCTCAAAGGTGCCGAGTTCGCGCTGGCGCACCGCGTCGACAACCTGAGCTGGCCTCGCGAAGAGCCGCGCCTCGATCGGCCCCGTCGCACCGACGCGGCGGTGAGCCCGAGTCGAGGCGAAGACCGCAGGGATGCGTGCCGCGAGCAGTGGCAGCACCTGCACCTCCGCGAGCGCCGTTCGCGGCGAGTTCTGGGCGAGGCGAATGCCAACGCGCGAGACAACGCTGAGAGGAATGAGGACAGCGAGAATCGGCACCATCCACCACGGCGCCCACGCAAAGGCGTGATGCCATTCGCTTGTGCGCCGCACCGCATGTGTGCTGACGCGGCCCTTGCCCCGCGCCCTCAGTCCGTACAGCGATTCTTGAGCGTGGCGTACCCGCACCTGCGGCGCGAGCACAACATCCCAGCCGGCCGCCCAGGCCCTGCGACAGAACTCGAGAGACTCTCCAAAGCCGCCATAGCCCTCGTCGAGGCCGCCCAGACTGTCCCAGGCCGAGCGTCGGACGAGTGCGCCGCCAAGAGAGACCGCCATGACGTCTTCACGCCAATCGTGCTGCCCTTGGTCGATGTCGTCCTCGACGACGAGCGGAATTCGCCTCGCACCCACGCGTGACACGGTGGTGCCCATCGACACGAGCCGTGACGTGTCACGCCAGCGCACATGCGCGGGGGCCACAACTGCGGCTCGTGGACGCTTGGCGGCGGTGGCGACGAGTCTGGCGAGAGCGCCCTTGTCCGGTGCGGTGTCGTCATGCAAGAGCCAGATGAGCTCGTCATCGCGGGCCGGCTGCGCCGCGATCGCCTCATTCAGCGCCGCCGCATAGGTGGGCTGAATGCTGCGGGTGATGCGGACCGCGAGATTGACAGGCACTGCGATCTCGGCATCGCCCACCGAGATGATCTCAAGGACCGGAAGAACGTCGTCAACGGCCGCGAAGGAGGCAAGAACGGCGCCGAGATGGTCGGATCGTCCGTCCGTCACCAGCACGGCCCTCAGGTTGGGCGTGCTCATAGACAATCGGGGATGCGCGCGGCCACCTAGACCGCGCGGCGCTTGAGCTTGCGACGCTCGCGCTCCGAGAGGCCTCCCCAAATCCCGAAGCGCTCGTCATGAGCGAGGGCATAGTCAAGGCACTCTGCCTTCACTTCACACGACTGGCACACCTTCTTCGCCTCGCGGGTAGAGCCGCCCTTTTCAGGGAAGAAGGCCTCAGGATCAGTCTGGGCGCACAGCGCACGGTCCTGCCACGAGAGAGGACCTTGTGCGTCGGCGTCGAAGATGTCGACCACGGGAGCGAGCTCCACGGTGGTTTTCGCATCGGATGGCAGGGAGTCTCCATACAGATTCCACATAAGCCCGTCCTCCGATTCAAGCCGGGGATCGCCCCGTTCCGACAGAATTACACCCTTGTAATCTGCGTCCGTCAAGTCAAAGGTAACGCACCTCACACACGATTGCACGGGAACCAGAAATGTGCCCCAACCGTTCGTGCTTCTCAGACGTTCCTGTGAGTGTGGCTCCCTGGCACCTACACTAGATGACGGCCACCGAGTTGGAAGAGATGGGGAATGAGCGAAACCCAGTACGTACGCGCCCGCCACGCGACCAAAATCACGGGGCACCCCATCCTCAAGTTCATCGCTTTCAGTGCGATCGCAGTGGTGAGCTTCACCGCCGTGTTCGCCCAGACCTACGTCGACAAGATCGAAGCGCGCATCACCACCGAGAACATCGATCCGCTGCTCGGTCCCGACCGGCCGGAAATTGTCGTCAACCCTGAAGACGGCGCTGCAGGCCGCGCGCTCAACATCGTCCTCATGGGCTCCGACGACCGTTCCGGCGAGAACGCAGCGATCGGCGGCTTCGAGAAGGGCAAGCGCAACGACACGACGCTCATCATGCACATCTCGGCTGACCGGGAGCGCATTGAGGTCGTCTCGATCCCCCGCGACACGATGGTGCAGATCGCCAACTGCGAACGCTCCGACGGCACCTCGCAACGCGGCTGGCATGGTGAGTTCAACATCGCCTTCGCAAACGGCGCCGCAAACGGCAGCAACGCGGACGGTGCCGCGTGCACGGTGAAGACGATCGAGTCGCTCACGAACATCTACATCGACCACTACGCCGTCATCGACTTCGTGGGCTTCCGCGACATGGTGAACGCCGTCAAGGGCGTGCCGATGTGCATCCCCGTCGAGTACGCGGACCCCTACTCGGGCACGTACCTCAGCCCCGGCCCGCAGATCCTCAACGGAGACCAGGCCATCTCCTACGTGCGCATGCGCAAGGGAAAGAACGTCTCTGGCTCTGACCTCGACCGCATCGACCGGCAGCAGGAGTTCCTCAAGAACCTCGCCCGCAAGGTGCTGAGCGCCGAGATGCTGTACCGCCCGCAGGAAGTGACGAACTTCATCAAGGCCGTCGCGGACTCGCTCACGGTCGACGAGAAGCTCGGTGACGTCAACTACCTGGGCGGTCTCGCGTTCTCGCTGCGCCACCTTGACCCCGGTACGGGCATCGTCATGGCGACGGCGCCCGTCGAGACGTACCCGCCAGACCCCAACCGTGTTCAGTTCAACCGCAAGGCTCCCGCCATGTGGGAGGCCATTCGCAACGACCAGCCGATTGCCCCGCTGCTCGACCAGCAGTCGTCGTCACCCGCCAACGATGTGGGCGCGACGAGCCCCGACGCGGGCGGCTCAACCGACGGCGGCGGCTCGACCGGTGGCGGCAGCATCGCGGATCAGCACAGCGAGCAGGCAATCCTCGACGCGTGCCCGGTGGGCTGAGCGACCTACTGCTCGCGAAGTGCCGCGCCCTTTGACTCGGCGATGGCACGCAGACGGTCCTGATAGGCGCGCATCTGGTCGCGCACGTGGGCGGCATCGTCCGAGTCTCCGGCACCCAGAATGCGGGCAGCCAGCAGGCCAGCGTTGCGCGAGCCGCCAATCGAGACCGTCGCCACCGGGACGCCTGCCGGCATCTGCACGATGCTGAGGAGCGAGTCCATGCCATCCAGATAGGACAACGGCACCGGCACGCCGATCACCGGCAGCGTGGTGACGGATGCGAGCATGCCCGGCAAATGCGCGGCCCCACCCGCACCGGCGATGATGACGCGCAGTCCGCGCTCCTCGGCAGCACGGCCATAGGCGATCATCGCTTCGGGCATCCGATGTGCCGAGACCACGTCTTTCTCAAAGGCGATGCCGAACTCCTCGAGGGCATCGGCTGCGCCGCTCATGACAGGCCAGTCTGAATCCGAGCCCATGACCAAGCCGACAAGTGCGCTCATCGCACGTCTCCATCTCTCACCCAGGCGGCGACACGCGCCGCACGCCGTCTCGTATCGTCAACCGACGTCCCACACACCGTGACGTGGCCCACCTTGCGGCCTGGGCGCACGTCCTTGGCATACACATGAATCTTGGCGCCCGGGTCGTCAACCGAGGGCCATGCCTCCATCAAGTCCTCCCGGCGGCCGCCGAGCACATTTGCCATCACCGTCACCGCGGCAAGGGCCGCTGTGTCACCGAGCGGCCAGTCGAGCACGGCACGGAGGTGCTGCTCAAACTGGCTTGTCACAGCGCCTTCGATCGTCCAGTGGCCCGAGTTGTGAGGGCGCATCGCGAGCTCATTGACGAGCAAGCGGCCATTGACCTCAAAGAGCTCGACAGCGAGCATCCCGGTCACGTCGATCGCGGTCGCAATGGTGCTCGCGATGTGGACCGCCTCGTGCTGCAGCGCATCGCTCAGTCCCGGCGCCGGGGCGATCACTTCCGCACACACGCCGTCGCGCTGTATCGACTCGACCAAGGGCCACGCGACGAGGTCCCCGCCGGGGCGGCGTGCCACTTGGATTGCCACCTCACGCTGGAAGTCGACCTTCTCTTCGATGAGGACACGCGGCCCGCCGTCAGCGGCAGCCGCGAGCCAGTCCGACGCTTCGGCTGGGTTTCGGACAATCCGCACACCCTTGCCGTCGTAGCCGCCCATGGCGGTCTTGAGGACCGCGGCGCCGCCGTGGACGGCAAGGAAGTTCTCGACATCGCCTTCGGTCTCGACCACGCGCCATGCGGGCATCGGCAGACCATGTGTGTCGAGGAGCTGTCGCATCGCGATCTTGTCGCGTGCATACAGCAGCGCATCCCGGCCGGGGCGCGCCGCGACGCCGAGCTCCGCCGCGATGGCGAACACCGAGTTGGGAATGTGCTCGTGTTCCCACGTCACCACATCAGGACGCGGATCCGCGAGGAGCGCCCGGATCGCCGCGTCATCACCCGGCAGCCCCACCACTGTCTCGTGAGCGCTGAGAGCTGCCGAAGCGTCGGGTGATTCGACGAGCACACGGAGTGTCACGCCCATCGCGGTGGCGGCGGGCGCCATCATCCGTGCGAGTTGTCCGCCGCCTACTACTGCTACTCGCGTCATGGTCCTAACCTACCGGCGACTACGCTCGTCACTCGTGACGACGCCATCCCTCGTGGGCCGTGCTCGCTCGTGGGTTCGCGAGCGCGCGGGCTTCCTTGCGCGCTTTGGCGTGGTGGGGGCCGCAGGCGTTGTCGTCAACCTCGGTGTCTTCAATGCGCTTCGCCTTGGGCCCCTCTCCCCCGATGCCACTTTCGCCGGCGACAGCGACCGGGTGGTCACGGCGAAGGTCATCGCGACGATCGTGTCGATCATCTTCGCGTGGGCCGTGCACCGCGGCTGGACGTACCGGGGCCGACGCCGTCACCGCCCCGTCGTCGAGCTCGCCCTCTTCGGTGCCGTCAACGTCGTGGCGATCATCATCGAGGCCGCGACGGTCGCGCTCACGCACCACGGCTTCGGCTGGACGTCTCTGATCGCCGACAACCTGTCGAGCCTCGTTGGAATCGGGCTTGGCACGCTCGCGCGCTACGCGGGCTTCTCGCTTTTTGTCTTCGCCCGTTTCGGGGCCGACGCCACCGACGGCTAGCCGCGACGGTGACGGCGGCCGTGGGGCACCACGGTATCGAGGTCGACCATCGTCGGCACTCCCTGCAGGAAGACGGAGAAGACGGCGGGGCGTCGTTGAGACAGTTCGAGGCGCCCGCCATCGGCGGTGACGAGGTCACGGGCGAGAGAGAGTCCCAGCCCTGTGCCCTTGCCTGACGTGACGGAGCGTTCAAAGATGCTCGCCGTGAGTTCATCCGGAACTCCCTCGCCCTCATCACGCACCTCAATCACCGTCGCGTGATTGGCGCCGGATTCGCGGGCGATGACACTCGTCGTGCCGCCGCCGTGGTGGAGCGAGTTCTCAATGAGCGTCGCAAGCACCTGGGCGAGCCCGCCCGGGGTGGCGAACACCGTCGCCTCAGTGGGCGCGATGACGAGAGAACGGTTCGCCGTGGTGAATGCCGGTTCCCACTCCGCCCGCTGCTGAGCGAAGACGTCATCAAGCACCACGAGCTGGGTCCCGGCGCCGAGAGTGCGCCGAGTGCGACCAAGGAGGTCATCGACAACACCGACGAGTCGTTCCACTTGTTCAAGGGATGCCTCGGCCTCGGCCCGCACCTCTTCTTGAGTGCTGAGTGCCGCGATCTCCTCGAGCCGCATCGTGAGAGCGGTGAGCGGCGTCCTCAACTGGTGGGAAGCGTCGGCCGCAAACTGGCGCTCGGCAGACAGGCGCGCGGCCATGCGATCGGCACTGCGCACAAGCTCCTCGGCAACAAGGTCGATCTCCTCGACCCCAGATGGACGCAAGCGCGGCCGGGTCTGGCCTGCACCGATCTGTTCGGCCGATGCGGCGAGATAGACCAACGGAGCCGCAAGCCGGTTCGCTTGCCACAAGGCCATTGCGGCGCCCGCGACCACGGCGACCACTGCCACGGCAAAGACAAGGCCAACGGCCCGCGCGGCTTCCCAGAACACGTCCTCGCGTGGGGCGGACATCAAGACGATGACGCCTGAATCGGTCGCGTACGAGCCCTTGAAGGACGGCTGCGGCTCAGTTCCCGCCGTCAGCTCGGTGCCATCGGGCAAGCGAACGGTGATGTGCTTGGGCGCGCCGGGTGCGCCGCTGATGTAGTTCGAGATGATCGTCTCGTCGAGAGTCTCGCCCGAGAGGTAGCGGACCTCGATCGCACGCGCTGCGGTTGCCGTGCGCCCATCGAGGTCACGCAACGCATCGTCACGGACAAGCTGGAAGGCGAACACGCCGAGCGGGATGCCAAGGAGCACCATCGCCACCGCGAGAGCGGAGAGCGTTGCGCCAAGGACCCGACGTCTCACCGTTCAGTCGTTCTCGAAACGGAAGCCCATGCCCCGCACGGTCGTGATGAAGCGAGGCTTGGCCGCATCGTCACCCAGCTTCCTGCGCAACCAGGACACGTGCATGTCAAGGGTCTTCGACGGTGCATGAGGATCTGCGTCCCACACCTCCCGCATGAGGTGCTCCCGGGACACGACCTGACCCGCGTGAGCGACGAGGACATGAAGGAGATCGAACTCCTTGCCGCTCAGCTGCAGTTCGCGGTCCTCCAAGAAGGCACGGTGACCGGCAACATCAATGCGGACACCCCCCACGTCGAGGTCGCTTGCCGGCTCGCTCTCACTGCGGCGGCGCAGCAGGGCGCGCACGCGGGCGAGAAGCTCTGCGAGGCGGAACGGCTTCGTCACGTAGTCATCCGCGCCAGCGTCGAGGCCGACAACGAGGTCGACCTCATCTGCACGTGCGGTCAACATGAGAATCGGCACGGTGATGCCCTTGTCGCGGATGCGGCGCGCGACGTCAACGCCGTCGATATCGGGAAGCCCAAGGTCGAGAATCACCAGGTCAGCCGATGCCGCGGCGTCGACTCCCCCTTGGCCGGTGCCGTGCCACGACACGTCATAACCCTCCCGACTCAAAGCCCGAGTCAAGGGTTCTGAAATAGTCGGGTCATCTTCGACCAAGACAATTCTCGCCATGGGGCAACTTTACCTGCGGCGCCGTCGATTGCAATGTTCACGGCAAGCGGGCCCGGTCGGTGGTTGATAGTGTCCCGACGTGACGACGTACCCCGCCGCCGAAAGGCCACTCGACAGCGCTTCGCGTGCCACGAGGCTGCGCACCGCGATCGCATCTTTGTGGGGCGTGCGCGGGCCGGAGGTCGCTGTCACCGCGATGGTCTCCCTCAGCCTCGCTGCGGGGCTGACGGTCTCGCTCGGCATTCACCGGCCGTGGACCACCCTCCCGCTGTTCGTGCTCATTCATCTCGGTTTGTGGATCGCCGTACGACCCGCCGCGAGCAACGACCGTGTCGAGCGCTCAAGTGCCCGCTGGGTGATCTGTGGCGCGGCGATCTGGGCGGCGGTCGGGCTCGTCCTCGCGTCCGAGTACCTCATCGTGATGCGTGATCCGGGATTCCTCGCTCTCAGCGGCGTGTGGCTCACCGATCATTCGTCGACGGATATCCCCACGCTTGGGGCTGTTGAGGCGGCCGCCGCCCAAGCGAACGTCCTGCCCGATGCATGGCAGGCGTGGAATCTCGAAGGCGACGTCGTCCAGCCGCAAGGCGCAAAGATGCTGCCCGCCGTTCTCTCTGTCGGCGGCTGGCTGTGCGGTCTCGATGGCGTGCTCGCCGTCAACGTCGTCATCGGCGCCATCGGCATCCTTGCCGTCTACGTGCTCGCGCGTCAGCTGATGGGTCCGCGAGCGGCGCTTGGACCGGCCGCGATCATGATGCTTGTCATCGCCCACCAGGGACTGAGTCGCTCCCCGTATACAGAGCCGCTCACCCTGCTCCTCATCGTCAGCTCGGTGACGTGGGCGTGGAGGGGTCTGGCAGAGCATCGCATCAGCGCCGTCATGGCCGCTGGCATCGCTTCTGGGGCGACGGCGCTCGTGAGGATTGATGGCGCTGCGTACGCCGTCGGCGTGCTCATCGGAGTTGTCGCAGTCGCCCTCATTCGAGAAGAAGCGGGCCGACGCTTCATCATCGCCTTCGCCCTGCCTCAGGCCGCGATGCTTGCCGCAGGCTATGGCTCGCTCGCACTGTGGTCCACGGCCTACCTTGAACGCCTCGGCGATCAGGCCCGCAGCCTCGGTCTCGCCTACCTCGTCGTGCTCGTCCTTGTCGCCCTCGTGACGGTGGCCTCGGGCGGGCTCGTTCGCCGACTCTTCGCCATCGTGGTGCCGCGCATCGAGACGCTTGGCCGCATCGCCGCGCTCACCACTGCCGCTGTCATGGTCGTCCTCGCGTCCCGGCCTCTTTGGATGACCGACCACCGAGGGACTGACACCGACACCGACGAGTTCACCAACAGCGTCGTCGCGGCCTTTCAACAGTCGGAGGGCTACGCGATCGAGCCCACCCGCACCTACGCCGAACACACCCTCACCTGGCTCAGCTATTACCTGACGTGGCCGGTTCTCGCTCTCGCCACCGTCGGCCTTGCCGTCATTGCATACCGTGCCGTCACTGCTGACCGAGGCGCCTTCATCTTCTTGGCTGCCGTCGCGGCGCCGAGCTCGGTCTACCTGGCGAAGCCGGAGATCGTTCCCGACCAGTTGTGGGCGATCCGACGCTTTGAGCCCATCACAGTCCCCGGTCTCGCCATCGCCGCCGGGCTCGGTGCCTGGTGGCTTGCGCACCGCTATCTCGTCGACCGCCTCGACTGGTCTCGCGAGAATGCGGCAACTCTCGCAGCAGCGGCACTCATCTTGCCGCTGCTCAGCACGTACATCAGCGTGCGTCCAGGTGACGATGAGCCCGTCACGATCTCTGTATATGCCGTCAACCGAGAGCAGGCAGGCGCTGTCGAGCAGGTCGACGCACTGTGCGGGGTGATCGATTCCCGTCCGGTGGTGCTTGTCGGGTCCGCTCAGTACTTCGGCACGATCCGCGTCATGTGCGATGTGCCCGTCGTGCTCGCCCTTGTCGACCCAGAGCCCGAGGCGCTGATTGAGATGACTGAGGTGTGGGGCGAGGCCCCCATCGTCGTGACACAAGATGCTTCACTTGTGGGGGACGGAGCAGAGCCCGTTGTGACACACGACATTCGCCGTGGTGAGTATGCGCTTCAGCACATGCCGCGCCTTGTCAGCGTTCACGACGACGACTGGTTTGCGGCAACGATCGACGAACGCGGCGGCCTCATCCCCGTTGTCCCCAAGCCGGCCGCGTAGAGACAGTCCCCATCTGCAGCACCGAAGCGCGAGGGAAGGCGTCAACGCGGCGATGCTGTCCGCATGTGGCTCGACTTTGAATCACCTGCCGGACCACGCAACCGCATCCGAGTCGAGTGCCGCACGGGCACAACGCTCGGAGCCATCACCGCCGCTGTCGCAATGGCGCCTGGTCCATGGTGGTGCGGGCCGCATATGCTTCAGCCCGAGGACGTGGCGGGCACCACACCGCTCTGTCACGCAGCGCTCGTCACGCCTGAACCGGCACCAGCGGGCCCGCTGTGGCCGGGGCCGCGACTCATCAGCGTCGCCGGGCCGGATGTCGGGCGCGTCGTCGCCCTGACGCATGCGACAACGGTCGGCTCAGCTTCCCCCGATGGCTGGCGTGACCCGAGCATTGACCCGCGCCACGCAACGGTTGACCTTGGCGATGGCGCACGCGTGAGCATCACCGACAGCGGCTCGACCAACGGCGTGCGCTCGTGGGATCCGGATTATCCGCAGCGCTGGTCGCCACGGCGCCGACGCCTCTGGCTCGACAGCGGCGCCTATGCCGCCATCGGTGCGACGATCGTCCAGTTTCACAGCGCCCACACGGCGACAGCGCCCCTCTTCGGTGGACTCGCGTGGCTCGACCCCACTGCACGCCTCAACCCCACTTCCCGCATCGCTGACCCGGCCACCCACGCGTGGAGCGCCCACGGCGGCGCGTGGTCGCGAGCGTGGTGGAACGGTGCGCTGAGCATTGAGGGACCGCATCGCGTGGGCCTCACCCGCGCCATCGCTCTCGCACGCGGGCGCCGCCTCCCCTCGCCGTCCCCGCTCGCTGAACCCTGGCATGACCTGCTTCCCCCGGCCGACGCTCACGATGCGCCGGTCTGTTGGGCTGAACCCGCCCGTGGCGGGGGTGGCGACGAGCTCATTCGCGTCGTCACCAGTTCGCGCGGCGCGGCTCTGTCTTTTCGGAGCGAATCGCTCACCATTCCTTTGTGCTCGGTGAGCGCGGACTCGGCAGAGCGGATCGCGCGCGCCATCGCCGCGGCCACACCGCCGCTGCCGCCACTCCTTACGCGAGGCGACCTGCCGGTCTCACCCGGCATCGGCATCGGCGTCGGCGTCGGCGTCGGCGCTGGCGATTCGACCTCGGGCGATGTGACCCCACCCGACGCCGTGTGGACGCTGCCGGCTGACCGTGCGTGGCTTGTCCTCGTGACAGGGGCGCCAGGCACTGGCAAGAGCACCACTCTCGCGACCTTGTTCGCTGCGTCAATCGAGACGTGTGACGGCGGACGCGCGGCCTTGCGCGTCGTCGACGACGCCCACCTCCTCGATACCCAAGCGCTGCGACGAGTCGTCGACGTGGCGCTCCAGCGTGACCCCCACGAGAGCATCGCGATTGCCGCCGACCGCGCCACGGGCACATTCCCGCCTGAACTGATCGCACGGGCCGATGCTCTTGTGTGTCTGCGCACCCGCACCGCTGATGAGTCACGCGACTTCATCGGGGTGGGCGATGCCGCGTCACTTCCTGAGAGCGAGCCCGGCCTCGCCTATGTCCGCAGCGCGGGCATCCGGCGGCTCGTTCGCATTGCACTGCCGTCGACCGTGCCGTCAGCCGCGGCACGCATCCTCTGAGGCCGCTACGACTCGGTTGCGCTGCGATAGGCGGAGAGCCGACGCATGGCCGCCCAGGCCACGACGATCGCACTGAGGATGAGGGGGATCCCCACGGCGGGAAGAGCTGGAAACACGGAGACGCCGACACTGAGCTGCATGAGCTGCCACGTCACCACTCCGCCCAAAGCGAAACGCTTGTCACGGGCGTAGCCCCAGGTGAATACAGCGAGACCTGCGCCCATCACGGCGATGACAACGGCGAGCGCGGCACCAAGACTTGTCATCTCGTCGTCTAGCAGGGCGTACACCACGTAACCCACGGCTACAAAGAGGGTGCCCACGGTCTCGAGCACCAGGAGAATGAGCGCCGCACCGTCGAGCGACGCCCACGTCCTCCGGGGTTTGTCCATGTTCTCCAACCTCTCCGCGCGAATTATTCGAGACGCTACAGGATTAGACCCTTGTCATCTGTTGTTAACAGTGCGAACATGGATAACAGATCCGCGACGTAGCGGCGAGTCCAAATTACCCATGGACCGCCGCTTTTTCTTTGTGTGAGGAGACCTGATGGACTGGCGCGACCGCGCAGCATGCCTCGACGTCGACGACCCTGAGCTGTTCTTCCCCGTAGGCAACACCGGCCCCGCTCTCGTGCAGATTGAGCGCGCAAAGGCCGTGTGCAACACGTGCACTGTGCGTGAGACCTGCCTCGCGTGGGCGATGGAGCACAACCAGGACTCCGGCGTGTGGGGCGGCCTTTCGGAAGACGAGCGCCGCTCGCTCAAGCGTCGTGCGGCTCGTGCACGTCGCGCTGCCAAGTAACGCCAGCCTCTGCCCTGGGACGGACCTCGCTCAGTCCGCGTCCATCTGCACCACCAAGGTGACCACCGAGCCCTGCTCTGCAGCCGACCAGTCGATCGTGCCGTGCAGTTCATTCGTCACCAGCGTGCGCACAATCTGAGAGCCGAGCCCGGACGGCTCACCCGTGAGGCCCTTGCCGTCATCGCGTAAAGCAATCCGCAGCACGGGTCCCTCTCGCTCTGCGCTGATCGTGATCGTGCCGTGCTCGCGACCCTCAAAGCCGTGCTCGACCGCATTGGTGACGAGCTCTGTCATGACGAGCGCAAGCGACGATGCGAACTGCGCCGGGATCATGCCGAAGTCTCCTTCGCGGACGATTTTCACTGGCACGCCGGGCGACGCGACATCGGCAGCCATCCGAGCCGAGCGCGCCATGAGGTCGTCGAAGTGCACAAGCTCATCCAAGGTGCCGGAGAGGGTCTCGTGCACCATCGCGATCGTCGACACTCGCCGCATCGCCTCCGCGAGTGCTTCCTTCGCTTCAGGCGCCTCGACACGGCGGGACTGGAGACGGAGCAACGCCGCCACGGTCTGGAGGTTGTTCTTCACACGGTGGTGAATCTCGCGAATGGTCGCGTCCTTTGTCAGCAGCTCCCGTTCCCGGCGGCGGAGCTCGCTCACATCGCGGCACAACAGCACCGCTCCCACGCGCACGCCGTGTTCGGTCACGGGCAGCGCGCGCAGCGACAGCGCTGCGCCGTTCGCCTCGACATCGGTTCGCCAGGCGGCACGGCCCGCCGTCACCATCGCGAGCGTCTCATCCACCTGGCCCTTGTCGCTCACCATCGCGGCGACCACGCGGGGCAATGAACGGTGCATGAGCGAACCGGTGACGCCCAGCCTGTGGAAGCACGACAGCGCGTTCGGGCTCGCGTAGGTGACGATGCCCTGGGCATCGAGCCGGAGCACCCCGTCGCCCACACGCGGCGCGCCGCGCTTGGGTCCCGTCACCGAGGTGCGCAAAGGGAACTCGCCGCGCGTCACCATCCGGAGCAGGTCGTCGGCCGCACCCTTGTAGTTGATCTCAAGGCGGCTCGACGAGCGCAAAGCCGCCATCGATGCCTCGCGCGTGATGACACCGATGACCTTGTCGCCCTTCATGACGACAGGGAGAGCCTCTTCCCGCACCGCATAGGTCTCATCCCAGCGCGGCTCACGGGAGACGACGATCTCTCGCTGCGTGTAGGCGGTGTCGAGGTGCGCAATGCGTCCGGCGGCCGCGCGCGTGCCGACCACCTCATCTAGGTGAACGGTGGGGCCCGTCGAGGGACGGCAGTGCGCGATCGCGACGAAACCCTCGTCGAAGCGACGCCACAACACCAGATCGGCAAAGGACAGATCAGCAATGATCTGCCAGTCGGCAACAAGCTCGGAGAGCCAATCGGCCTCTTCTTCCGACATCGAGCCGTACTGGTTTGAGATCTCGCGCAAGGTCGCCACGGCACCAGCGTAGAAGGCGGTGCGCCCGACGGCGTCACGATACGCTGGGCGCAGCACAAGGAGGCGCCATGAGGATCACGTACGAGCACCGTTTCGATGCCAGCGTGGATGAGGTCATGGCCATGCTGAGCGATGAGGAGTTCAACGCTCAGCGGGCCCGAGCGTCAGGGGCTGATGACTGCGATGTGCTTGTCGACAGACTCGATGACGGTTCCTTCACGGTCGCGATTCGGCGCACGATTCCCGCCACCGACATCCCGCAAGAGTTCCGGTCGCTCGTTGGCGGCAAGCTGACGGTCCGTTACACCGAGGCATGGGCGCCTGCAGAGCGCAACGGGGACCCGACGGATCGCGAGGGCACCTTCGCGCTCGAGATTCCGGGCACCCCTGGCCACGCTCGCGGCGCCGTCGTCGTCAAGCCGATGGAAGGCGGAGCCGCTTTCGGGCTCGCTGGCGATGTGCAAGCGCCGGTGCCGCTCATCGGCGCCGTCGTCGAGCGCGCGGTCGCCTCGGCTATCGAACAGGCGCTTCCCAAGGAGCTCGCGGCGGCCGACGCCTGGCTTGCCGCTCGTGCGAACGGGGCCTAGGCGTCACGACAGGTTCCCGCAATCCCCTAATGTGACTCGGGTAGGAGCGCGACGTCCACGCTGAGCGGCGCGCATCAAGCACGGAAGGGGCGACGTGGCTCCCTGGAGATGGCGACTCGCCCTCCGGCGCGCACGCGTCCAGGCGCCCCTGCTCGCCATCGTGCTGGCGCTGTCGATCATTTCCGCGACGTTGCTGTCGACGCTCTATCTCCTTGATCGCGCCACCTCGACCTTCGCCGCGCGCGCCGCTCTCGATGATGCACCCGCGGCATCCACTCAGCTCAAGCACACGATCGATGCGCGCGGTCCGCTTGCCGACATCGTCGATGCCTCGGGGCGCGCGGCTCGCCAGGGATTGGGTGACATCCCCGCGTCTTCTCACGTCCACGTCGAGGGCGCCCTTCAGATCCTCAGTCTCGAGGAGCGCTACGTCCTCACCTACTACGCGGCAGAAGACAGGCTCGACGATTTTGCGGTCATCGTCGACGGCCGGTGGCCGGACGACAGGACGGTTGGGGTCACCGAGGTCGCTGTCCCTCAGGTCCTCATCGAGGACCTCGGCAAGCAGATCGGCGACGTCCTTGAGATTCGTGCGCGCTCGTACGATGAGGAGCCGGCGACGACGGCACGCATCGTGGGCGTGTACCTCCCCATCGACACCACGGATCCGCTGTGGGTGCCCGACACTCTCAAAGGTGACGGATTCCGCCCCGCCGTCACGGTGCCGGGCACGGGAGGCGGACTCACCTCTCCCGCCTACGGACCGCTCATCACCGCGAGCAACCGGGTTGAGACCCTCCCCCTCGACACGGTGACGGTGGTCTACGAGCCCGACTTCTCCTCGGTCTCCGTCGACCAGTTGGGCAGTGTCCTCGACTCACTCGACGACGCCCCCACTGACGCGAAGCTCCAACTCGGCAACCTTGCCGCACGCGTGGCAGTCTTTGCGCCTGTCAAGGACACCGCCGGTCAAGTTGTCAGCTCGTTGGCGATGACACGATCAACAGTGCTCGTGACCGCGCTCCTGCTGCTTGTCGTGGCGACCGCGGCGTTGGTGCAGGCGGCGCGTCTGGTGAGTGAGCGTCGGCATGATGAACGCCACCTTGTTGCGGCGCGAGGAGCCTCGGCCCGGCAGATCTTCACCATCGGGGCGATTGAGACAGGTCTCATCGGGGTGCTCACGGTCGCCGTCTCCGCGCCTCTTGCCCGCCTCGCCTACCTGCAGCTGGGAGAGCTGCCGCTGCTGAGCAATGCGAACCTCAATCAGGATCCAGGCCTGCCCGTGGGTGCCTGGGTTGCGGGTGGCCTGGTCGCGCTCGTGCTCATCACGATCGTTCTCGCGCCACTCACTCGACGCTCGGCGCTCATTGTCGAAGCGGAGGCGGACCGTGCGCGTCCGGGCAAGAAAGCGGCCTTCCAGCGCACCGGCATCGACGCTGCCGTCATCGTGCTTGCGGGCCTCGCCTTCTGGCAGCTGAGCATGTACCGCTCCCCCGTTGTCAGCGGTGAGGGCCCGCCACGGCTCGACCCCCTCCTTGCGGCAGGGCCCGCACTCGCATTGCTTGCAGGGGCCCTGCTCGCGGCACGACTTGTGCCGCTGGCCGCACGCGTCATGGAGACCCTCGCCACGTCGGGCCGGCGGGCGGTCACCCCGTTGGCGGCATGGGAAGTCGCCCGCCGCCCGGTGCGCGCACTCTCTGCCGTGCTTCTCCTCACGCTTTCCCTGTCGGTCGGCGTCTTCGCTGCGGGGTTCATGGCGACGTGGACGCACTCGCAAGAGGACCAGGCGCTGTATCGCCACCCCGTGGACGCCGTTGTCACTGCGCCGTCCACGCCGTGGATGCGTCAAGCACTGATCGTCAACGCTCCGGGTGCGCAGGCCGAGCCTGTTGTCGCCGATCAGATCGAGATCTCTGACCGCAGCTTGGGAGAGCTGCGGGCGGCATACCAGCCGTTCTCCGGCAATGGCGCCTACTTGCGCGCCACCACTCGCGAGGGTTGGGAAGCGTTCGGACAGGGGCGGCTTGCCGAGATCCGCGGGGAGCGCCTTGCCCTCGGCTTGGGCGGCACCGACGTCGCCGAGGCGAGCTCCGTCGCGGTTCCCGCGGGGACGCAGGCCATTCGCATGGACGTGACGGTCGAGCCGCCTCGTCAAGGCTTCGTCGACATGCTCGTCGCCATCCGCCTGCTGCTGCGCTCCGATGCGGGCCTCTATCACACGGTCGATATGGGCGTCGCGATCTCTGACGGCACCTCGCAGCAGCTCATCGGTCTGCTCGAGGACGGATCGACCGGGTCCAGCCTCGTCGGCATTCAGACGATGATCGCGTCGCCCGGCATCGCCGTTGTCGAAGGCGACCTCAATCTGTTCGAGCGGATCCGCGTCACCACTGAGATGGAGAACATCTCGGCACTCACTCCTGTGCCGGGCTGGTCGATCTCCGCAGAGCCCAACCCCTTCCAAGCGCAGCCTCTCGACATCAGCGTCATCGGCCCGTGGACGCCCTCCGCCACCGCCGGTTACGTGGACGATGTCCGCGCGAGAAACGGCACCGTCGCACTGACGATCATCTCGAGCCCCGCCGACCTTCGCACCCAGCCCGTCATCGGCATTCTCACCGCGTCGGACCTCATGCAGAACGTTCCCATCGTCGTCACCGACCAGCTCTTGCGGATGGCGCGCATGTCGGTGGGTGACAACGTGACGATGCGTGTCGGTGGCGCGCTTGTCCGTGCCAATGTCGTCGCTGCAGTGCCGCGCATCGGGGCAGAGTCGAGCTACGTCGTCGCCGCACCGATCGACACCGTGCAGGTGGCGACCTTCCAAAGCGGCGGCTCGACGATCGACGTCGACACCTGGTGGGTGAGCACCGATGACGTCGACGCTCTCACCGCTTCCCTGCCCCATGACGCCGAGGTCTCCACTCGCCAAGCCGTGGTCGATGAGCTCACCACGAACCCGCTCCGTGTCGCGATCAGCGTGTCGATGTGGGTGGTCGCTGGCGCGGCCGCTCTGCTCGCTGCCGTCGGCTTCGCCGTCCACATCGTCGTCTCAACCCGCGCACGCGCGCTTGAGCTCGCCCAACTGAGGGCAGTTGGCCTCAGTTCAGGTGCCACTGTCCGCATGGTCGGGGTCGAGGCGATGCTCTTGGCCGCTCTCGGCACCGTGTGCGGTCTTGGGCTTGGCTTATGGCTCGTCACGCTCACCGCGCCACTCGTGTCGTTCGGGCCGGACGGTCAGCCACCGGTCCCCGAGGTGCTTGTCCACGTGCCGTGGCCATTCGTCGCTGCTCTCGTCCTTGAAGCAGTTGCCGTCGTCGTGCTCGCTCTCGCGATCGCCGCGGTGCTCGTGCGCCGTATTCGACCCGCCGATCTGCTGCGCCAAGGTGATGCCCGATGAGCGTCCAGATCGCGGTCACTCGCATTGACGAGCATCCCGCCGCACCGGGCGGCGCGGGGCCGCTGTGGCTGCTCGCCCGAAGGCGCGCGTGGCGTGATCGCTGGATCTTCCTCGCCGCAATGCTCGTCGTCGCGCTTGCCGCATTCCTCGCATACGCCGGCCCACAGCTCATTCTCGGCACCCTCGACGATGGTGCGGCCGACGCCGTGCGCGCCCAGTCGAGCGGCGATCGCGTCACCATCACGTTCCCTCTGGGAAACCCGGGCGGCAACAATGTCGACTCGGTTCGCGGGGCGCGGATGAGCGACCTGCCTGAGACGGCGGCGACGATCGCGTCGAACATGCCGCCCGACACGTCAAGCGTCATCACGGCACAGAACGTCAGCGCCATCTCGGTGCCCTACACGCTCATGTCTGTCACGTCGGCCGAGGAGCGCGAGGACGCCGCTGCGGCACAGCGCGAAGCGGAGGCCACCACCCGCACCGATGCCGATGTCGTCATCGCCTACGTCCCGTCTGCGTCCACTGTCATCGTCGAGGGTGAGCGCCCCGTGCTTGTGAGGGGCGCACCCGCGGGCCCCGATGGCGTCGTACCGGATCCGCCCCCGCTTCAGGTCGCGATGACACAGATCACGCTCGACTCACTCGACCTCGCTCTCGGCGACACAGTGACGCTCGGGCGCCCCAACGGTTCACGCGTCGAGCTTGAGATCACCGCGATTGCAACGATCGACGATCCTGCCGGCGAAGCGGCGATCGCCGCTCCAGGTCTTTTCGAGGAGCAGATCCGCTACGGCGGCACTGGCCTGGAACGTGCCGTTGGGACCGTGCTCATGCCGGCCGATATCGCTGAGGAGTACACGTCGAGGCTCACGATGCCGCTCACCGCCTCGGTGGTGATGAGCGTCGAACCCACCTTGCTCACCCTCGATCTCGCGCACTCGATCCCCCCTGAGCTCGAAAAGCTCGAGACGAACACGGAGAGCCTGCTGCCGGAAGGCGGCGTGCGGCCCCGCGTGAGCTCGGGCCTTGGCGATGCACTGAGCGACTACCCGGTGCGTGCACGCGCCGCCCTCGCACAGATGTCCGTCCTCATCGCAGGCGTGACGGCGACAGCCGCCGCCGTCATCGCGCTCATGGCGCACTTGCTCATTCGCGGCCGCGCCCGCGACATTCAACTCGAACGCGCGCGCGGCGGCGCTGTCGGCTCCACGATGGGCGCGCTGCTCATCGAGAGCGCGATGTTCACTCTCGGCGGGCTCGCACTCGGCTACGGCGCCGCCGCAATCGTCACCCCAGGGGCGACGCCCGTCGATCCGCTCGCTCTGCTCGTCGCCCTCGTCGCGTTGGTCTCCACTCCGCTCCTCGGCGCGGCAGTGGCGCGCGCCTCGTGGGCAGGCAGACGAGAACCCGCCAACCGCCGAGACCGTGCCAAGCTGGCCCGCGCACGTTCGGCGCGCGCTGTCACCCGCGACGTGCTCGTCCTCATCATTGCGGCGATGGCGGTGTGGTCTCTGCGCGGACGTGGGGTCCTGCAAACCCAGACAGTGGGTGTCGACCCCTTCCTCGCCGTCGCTCCAGCACTGGTCGCTCTTGCCGTGGCGCTCATCGTGGTGCGCCTCGCCGCGATCCCTCGCCGCATGGTTCAGGCGCTGTCCCGGATGAGCCGTGGAGCGGCCGGCCTGCTCACCGCCGCCCGCAGCCGGGAACCGATCGCTGCACTTCCGCTCGTTGCACTCGCGCTGGCCCTCGCCGTCGGCGCCTACGGCGCATTGCTGTCCTCGACTGTCGAGAAGGGCCAGGACTCCGCGTCGTGGGAGCGCGTCGGCGGCGATGCCCGTATCGACGGCACCGTGGACCCCGGCATCGCGAAGCAGTGGCGCGATCACGGGCTCGTCGTGTCCGAGCTGCTTGCGATGCCGCGCACCACGATCGCGATGGGCTCGAGCCTTTCCTCCGCGACGGTGATCGCCGTCGATCAGTCCTACAGCGAGACGCTCAAGGCGGCCCATGGCGAGCTCACCGAGGAACTCGATGCCCTGACGGCGGCGGTTGCGGACTGGAAGCCGGGCGATCCGATTCCGGCGCTCGCCAGCGAGGAGCTCCGCGAGATCGATGTGTACCAGCGCTCCGACGTGTTCCTCGGCCGCACGTTCATCCCCGTCGCATTCATCGGCGAGGCGCAGCCGGAGCCCAACGGCTGGCTGCAGGGCCCCTACATCTTCGTTGCGCTCGAGCCGCTGCTGACCGTCGACACTCAAGAGCCCATCGCCCCAGACGTCACGGTGGTCGTAGGCCCCGGGACCGACGCGGCGATCGCCGACGCTGACATCCCGGCAGGCGATGTGTGGTTGCGCTCCGAATGGCTTGAGACCGCACGATCCTCCGCCTTGATGGGCGGCGTGCAACAGACGATGACGTGGGCGGTGTTCGCCGTCGCCGCCCTCGCGGCCGTCGGACTCCTCGTCAGCGTCGCCACCGGCGCCCGGGAGAGAGGCCGCGCGATCGCACTGCTGCGTACTCAAGGAGTGCCACCGCGGCTTGGCTGGTGGCTTGCCTTCACCGACTTGGTGCCCATGGTGCTGGCGAGCGCCGCTGCGGCAATCGGCGCGGCGCTCATCGTCATGCTCGTGCTGTCGCCCGCACTCGGCCTCGTCGTCCTGTCCGGTGGAGTGAACGATCCGCCGCCCAGCATCGACCCTGCGCTGCTGACACCGGGCGCGGTCGCGCTTGTGGCGTTGCTGCTCATCGCAGTGATTGCTGAAGTCGTCGTTCAACGCAGGGCCCGGCTCAGCGAAGTACTCCGTTACGGTGAGACGAGATAGGGGCAGGTCATGACAACAACAGTCGATGCCTTCGGCGGAGATGCACTCATCGCATGTGACAACTTGGTGCGCATTTACCAGGTGGAGAACATCGAGGTGCAGGCACTTCAAGGCCTTGACCTGCTCGTCGACAAGGGCGAGATGATCGCAATCGTCGGCCAGTCCGGCTCCGGCAAGTCGACGTTGCTCAATGTCTTGTCAGGTCTCGATGTGCCAACGGCGGGCGCGGCGCGGGTGGCGGACTGGGATCTGCTCCGCATGTCGCATGCCGACCGTCTCACCTACCGCCGGTCGGTGGTGGGATTCGTGTGGCAGCAGACCGCCCGCAACCTCTTGCCGTACCTGTCCGCGAAAGAGAACGTCATGATGCCGATGTCATTCGCGGGGACGGGGCCCCGGATGCGGTCGCGCCGCGCAATGGAGCTGCTCGAGGCCATGGGGATGGCAGGGAAGGCGCACCGGCGCCCTCACCAGCTCTCCGGCGGCGAGCAGCAGCGAGTCTCGATTGCGGTCGCCCTTGCGAACAACCCGCAAGTGATCTTTGCGGATGAGCCGACCGGCGAACTCGACTCCGCTACCGGTGACGACGTCTTTGAGGCCCTCCGCTCGGCCAACAAGGACCTCGGCGCCACCGTCGTCGTCGTCACCCACGACCACGCCGTCAGTTCGCAGGTCCAGCGCACCATCGCCATCCGCGACGGCCGCACGTCCACCGAAGTGGTGCGCCGCACAAAGATGGGCGAGGACGGCATCATGCATACATCCCATGAGGAGTACGCGGTGCTCGACCGCGCCGGGCGCCTCCAGCTCCCTGCGGACTACCGTGATGCGCTGCAGCTGCGCGATCGTGTGCGGCTCGAGCTCGAGTCCGATCACATCGGTGTCTGGAACGACAAGACACCGAGCGCGCCGCGAGCTGAGCCGCCTGCGACCGCGCCGGTCGCCCCACACACATACGCGCAGTCCGCTGATGCGCCCGAGGCGGCTGCGCCGCATGTCCCCGAGGTGTTCGCGCCCGAGCCCGAGCCAGCGTCGGACGATCCGTACGCGCCGCCCGCTCCGCTCTTCGCTCGCGACGAGCCCGACGTCGCACCACCGCCGCCACATATGCCCTGGCTTCCCCCGGGAGAGCACAATGACTGAGCCATCCACCGTCGAGGCCACGCCGATGGTCGTGGTCGACCACGTCACCCGCCGCTATGGCTCGGGCTCCTCCGCCGTCACCGCGGTCGATGACGTCTCCGTCGTCGTCCCGGCCGGTGCGGTCGTTGCTCTTGCCGGCCGGTCCGGTTCGGGCAAGACCACTCTTCTCAACTGCATCGGCGGCCTTGACCGACCCACGAGCGGCACGATCCTCGTGGACGGCGCTGATGTGACACGGATGTCGGAGCGCCAGCGCACGGCGATGCGCCGCGAGCGCGTGTCTTTCGTGTTCCAGACCTTTGGGCTCGTGCCGATGCTCACTGCGATCGAGAACGTCGGCCTGCCCCTGCGTCTCACGGGCATGCGGCCCGCCGAGCGCGAGGCTCGCGTCGCTGAGCTTCTCGACATGGTGGGCCTTGCAGGTCACGGCCTGCAGCGACCAGCGGAGCTCTCGGGCGGCCAGCAGCAGCGCGTCGCCATCGCACGCGCATTGGCAGGGCAGCCGCGACTGCTTATCGCCGATGAGCCCACCGGTCAGCTTGACGCCGACACCGGAACGCAGATTCTCACTCTGCTCAAGGATGTCGTGTCCGCACAGGGCATGACCGCCCTCATCTCGACCCACGACCCCAGCCTCATGGAGGCCGCAGATCTCACGATCAGGCTTGCGGACGGCCGCCTCGCGAACGACGCAGTGATCTCCCCAACAGGGTGACCGCCATCACCGCTCCCGCTGCGGCGAGCGCACGGGGCTCGAGGGATGCGGCAAGAGCGACGCATACGGCGGCGCCCAGACCTGACAGCAGCGGTGGCACAGGCATGCGTGCCCCACGGCGGCGCGCTGCCATCGCGGCCGCATTCGAGACGGCGTAGTAGGCAAGCACTGCCGCACTCGACATCGCAATGGCGAAGCCGACGTTGCCCCACCAGACGAGCGCAATCGCGGCCGACACTGCGACGCCTTCAGCGACAACGGGGACGTCCTTGCGGTTGCGGTGAGCGAGCACTGTCGGCACGTCGCCACCGCGTGCCATCGCCATCGCCGTCCGGCCGACTCCCGCCAAGAGCGCGACGAGCGCCCCACCCGCAGCCGCAACGGCCAATAACCCGATCACGTGCGGCCATGCCCCACCAGCTGGGGCCGCCTCGGCAAGAGGCGCGTCAACGTCGGCGAGATGGGACGCTCCCGGCCTGCGCAACACCACGAAGGCGAGCAGCACATAGATGGCCACGACGATGCCGACCGCCACAGCTACAGCGCGCGGAATGACGCGTTCGGGATCGCGCACGTCCTCGCCGAGTGTTGCGAGCCGGGCATAGCCAGCGAAGGCGAAGAACACGAGTGCCGCGCCTTCGGCGACCCCCGTCACGCCCACGTCCGCCGCGGCAGCTGCCGGCGCTGCAGGCGCGGCGAGGGATGCCCCTGCGAGAGCGAGCAGCCCCACCGCAACGATCACCGCGACAAGGGTCGTCACCGCAGCGGTGCGATTGACGCCCATCGCATTGAGCACCCAGGCACCGATGAGCACCGCGGTCGCGACCCACTGCGCATGCCCGGGCGCTGTGTGACTCCCGATCGCGAGCCCCATCGCGGCAAGAGACGCCGTCTTGCCGGTGACGAATCCAGCTCCCGCGACAAAGCCCCATGGCCCGCGCAGTTCGCGTCTTCCATAGGTGTACGCGCCTCCTGCAACCGGGTGAAGAGCGGCGAGATGAGCAGTCGACAAGGCGTTGATGACGGCGATCGTCGCCGCGATGACGACCGAGATCGGCAGCCAAGCTCCCGCGGCGTGTGCCGCAGGGCTCCACACGACGAAGACGCCCGCACCAAGCATCGATCCGACGCCGATGCCGGTGGCGGACACGAGGCCGAGTCGAGGGGACGGTTGCGCCTGCTTCACGTGTGCAGACTAATGCTCCGCACGGTTTGGCCGCGGCGTCACCGTGCGGCGTTCATCTCACGTTCAGGCGGCTCGATCCGAGATCGCTTCGCCGGTGGCAAGGTCATACGTTGTCGACACCACGCGGGTGAGGTCAGCTTCGGGTTGCGGCCGCGCAAAGAAGTAGCCCTGCGCGTACGGACAGCCGAGCCGCACAAGCTCAGCCGCCTGCTCGGCGGTCTCCACACCTTCAGCCACCACATCGACGCCCATCGCGTCACCCATGCCGACAACTGCGCGCACCACGGCGTCGCAGCGATCGTCAGCGCCGATGCCCAACACGAAGCCGCGGTCGACCTTGAGAACGTCGATCGGCAGCTCGGTGAGGCGAGCAAGCGATGAGTAACCCGTGCCGAGGTCGTCAAGAGCAATTCGCACGCCCTGTTCTCGCAGGACGGCGAGGTCAGTGAGCAACGGCAACGTCAGTTGCGGCATATGCGTCTCTGTGAGCTCAAGGATGAGGCGGTTCGGGTCAAGACCCGTCTCCTTGAGGGCATCGCTCACGGATGTCGTGAAGTCGCCCGACGTCAGCTGCCTGCCCGAGACATTGACATGGACCGCAGGGAGCGTGCCGTCTGCCGCCGGCGGCAAGCTCGCCGCGATGCGGCAGGATTCGTGCAGCACATGGATGCCGACGGGCACCATGAGCGCACTCGCCTCGAGGACATCAAGGAACTCTCCCGGCGGAATGAGCCCGCGCTCGGGCGAATCCCACCGCAGCAACATCTCGAGCGACTCGACAGCGCCGGTGCGCAATGACACCACCGGCTGGCCGTACATGACGAACTCGCCTTCCTCAAGAGCGCGCATCAGCTCCGGAACGAGCCTGGTGGTGCGCACGCTCTTGGCGAGCAGCGTCGCGTCGTAGCGGTGGACACGATTCTTGCCTTCACGTTTGGCCTGGTACATCGCCGCATCGGCGTGGGCAAGCAACGCTTCGGTCTGCGCGTTCGCGCCGCCAGTCACCATGCCGATCGACACCCCCAAGTGGTGCGTGCCGCGAGTCGACAGCACCGGTTCGCGGAGGGTGTCGATGAGACGGTGCGCGAGCGCGGCCAATGACTCCTCGTCGGTGACGTCCGGGCGGACGACGGCGAACTCGTCGCCGCCGAGCCTCGCCACCGTGTCATGCGCGTCAACAGCACGTGAGAAGCGTTGCGCGACCTCACGCAGCACCTCGTCTCCGGTGCTGTGCCCATAGGCGTCGTTGACGTCTTTGAAGCCATCGAGGTCACAGAACAGGATGCCAACGCGGCGGTGCTTGTCATCGGCGATCGAGCGCAGCGAGAAATCGAGCCGGTCGTGGAGCAGCACCCGGTTGGGCAAGTCTGTGAGGTCGTCATGCAACGCTTGACGGACGAGTGCATCTTCGGCGGCGCGGCGGGCGGTGATGTCCTCGACGAGGCACAACAGGTACCGCGCCCGCTGTCCTGGCTGACGCGTCTCAAGGTGGACGACCGATGCCGACACCATTCCCCACGAGACTCCAGCGGCATGGGGACCGAAACGGACCTCGCCACGCACCTGCGCCTTGTGCCCCTCAGCACATGCGGCAATCCACCGATCCACGGTCTCGGCGTCGTCATCATGGATGAGCGAGGCGAAGGACGCGCCCGTGAGGTCGTCCCGGTCGCGGCCGGTGAAGATGATCGCCGTCGCGTTCGTCTCAAGGACAGTGCCCGTGTCGGGCTCATCGAGGCTGACGATGAACATGCTGATGGGCGCGGTGTCGAAGGCCTGACGAAAGCGCGCTTCCGAAACCCGCAAGCGGTCCTCGCTCTCCACTTGCGCTGTCACATCCCATGCGACGCACATGAAGCCGCCGTCCGGAGTCGAGGTGACCGTCATCGACACGACGGAAGAGCCGTCACCGACGACATGCCAACGCCGCGCGCCCGAGAGGTCTCGGCGCGCGAGCTCAGCGTGAACGTCATCGGGCGCGACACCCAGCTCAGCGGCCACCGCCGCCAGATGCTCAGGCTCGTGCACATCGACGATGTTGGAGCCTTCGAGTTCTGCCGGCGGGCGACCCAGCACGGTCTCCGCACCCTTGTTCGCGAGGCGAATCGTGCCATCCGGAGAGCACGCAAGGATTGCCTGCTCGGTCGCGGCAGCGAGCAGCATCTCGTAGTCATCACGCGCGCGAGCGATCTCCGCCTGTGCGGCACGCGCTTCGGTCACATCACGGGCGATGATGACTGAGCCGCCGATCTCACCGCCGACGGGAGGCAAAGCGGAGGCGGTGATGTTGACAATGCGCTTCTCGCCATCACGCATCATGCCGACTTCCGAGCCGACGACGGACTCACCGCGCGAGATCCGGCTGAATGGCGCATTCTCCGGGTTGACGGGCGAGCCGTCGCTCAAGCGGAAGAACATGCTCAGCACGCCCGGGTCGTTCGCCCGTGCACCTTCCGGGACGCCCTTGAACAGGTCGACGGCCGCCGCATTGCGCATGAGCAGCTTGCCCTCTGCGTCGAACACCGAGATCGCATCCCGTGACGTTGAGAAGAGCGACCGCAGGAGTTCAGCCTGCTTCATCACTTCCGCACGTGAACTTCGAACGTCATCGAGAAGACCCGCGAGCTCATCCCGCTGCGACGCGATGAGCCATGTGAAGACGAGGTATGCGACCACATACGCCTGCGCAACGAGCGCACGGTCGAAGGCCTCGAGCTCAGCGAATGGGCCAAGACCGACAAGAGTGAGCACCACGACGAGCGCACTTGACAGCAGCGCATGCATCCCCGCCACCGTGGTGTCGAGGCGAACCGCCGCCCAGATCGTCAGCCCCATTGGCAGGAACGACAAGGTGAAGGCCGATGACGTGCCGTAGACAGCGGTGTATGTCACTGCCGTGAGGATGAGGATGGCGATGAGTTCGGGGGTCCGCTGGCGCCACGCATTCTCGATCCGCGAAGCGGGCTTGAGACGAGGGTCGAGCAAGCGCATTGCGAGCGGCACGATGAGGAGGATGCCCGCAACATTGCGCAACAGCCATACGGCGGCGACCGGAACGTAGTCGAGGTCATTGACGATTGAGGTGGCCGCCGGCGCCAAGAGCAGCACCGAACCGACACCGGCGACAGCAGCAGCGCTGAGAGCAACGATGTCCGTCACCGCCCGCATCCGCCACCACGTCGAACGGCCGATGCGCTTCTGGATATGGCGGAAGACGACGAGCGCCACCCAGGACTGTCCCGCATTCGACACGGCATAGATCACGCCAAGAAAGCCGCCCGTGCCGGTGAACGCATTGATGAGACCCGAAGCGATGCCGATCCCGAGCACGGCGACGAAGACGCCCACGCGGTGTCGCGCGGCGAGAAAGACCCACAACACACCCATGCCCGCCGCGGGCCAGATGAGAGCGATGCCGGTTTCAGGCGCAGCGTTGAGGCGGCCTGCGAGCACGGCAAGGACATAGCACCCGGCCATGACCAAGTGCACCGGCAAGGCTTTCTTGCCTGCGCCTAGCACCCACCGTGACACACCGGCTCCTACCTGCCCGGTCGCGCATTGAGCGCAACGGTTTCCAGTATGCCCATCGGCCAACTCGTGCGTAAGGTCAACACTTCAATTGGGAAGTACGCCCCAAAGTGCCCACAAGAACCCTCATGCAGTATCGGCGATGGCACACGCTGCACACCACACGGCACATGACAAAGGCCCGGATCCACAGGATCCGGGCCTTGCCGAGTGGTAGTCCTGGCGGAGGCCAAGATCATCACCCGAGCCGCCCCTCCGGAGACTTCCGCTCGGAGGAGGGACGAACAACCGCGTACCTCCAGCCGGACTCGTGTCACCAACGACCTACGTCGGCAAGTCATTACCCGCTATCAGTCCGGCTCCTGTAGCGCGCAAGCCTGCGCCGATGAGTTCGCCATCGCGAAGGCCACCGTTCTGCGCATCCTCAAACAAGCTGGCGTCTCGGTCAGGCCACAGGGTCAGCGGATCACCTAAGCCCAAACTCTCAACCTTCCGCTCGCTTGCCGCAGTCGGTCTACAGGGTCTATAGCCGCTCAGCTTCTGCGATCGCTTCGTCGACGCCGTAGACGCCGAGCTCCAGGAGATTGTCCAGGACGTCGAGCAACGCCGCCCGATGACTCCTGTTACGAGATTGCGC